>NZ_JBBEGC010000019.1:0-58019 GCF_037401995.1 Saccharothrix sp. CCNWYY140 | reverse complement strand
GCAGCGGGTCGGGTGCGGCAGCGGGTCGGGTGCGGCAGCGGGTCGGGTGCGGCAGCGGGTCGGGTGCGGCAGCGGGTCGGGTGCGGCAGCGGGTTGGGGCGGGCGGCGGGTCAGGGGCGGTCAGTGGCGGTCGGGGTGCGGCGGTCGGTGTGGCCCAGGGAGCGGTCGGGGGCGATTCGGTCGCGGACCAGTTGCTTGAGCACCGCCAGTTCGGGGAAGCCGTCCTGTTGCTTGCGCGACCAGATCGTCTCGCCGTCCAGCCGCACGTCGAACACCCCACCCGTGCCCGGGATGAGCGCGACCTCGCCCAGTTCGACCGTGAAGGTGGTGAGCAGCTCCTGGGCCGTCCACCCGGCGCGCAGCAACCACCGGCACTGCGTGCAGTACTCGATCTCCAACCGGGGCTGCCTCGTCGTCATGGCCGCAAGTATGGCCGCAGCGCGGGCGTTGTGGGCCAGCCGGCGGACCGAGCGGGCGATGGTCGAACCGGTGGACGCCACGCCGGCCAGTGCGGGGAAGGCGTGGCGCACCGGGTTCCTGACCAACATCGGCAACCCCAAGGCGGCGGTGTTCTTCGGCAGTCTGTTCGGCGCGCTCCTTCCCACCGACACCACGCCGTGGGGCCGGGTCGCGGTCGTCGTGGTCATGGTGCTCGTGGCGGCGAGCTGGTTCGCGCTCGTGGCCACGCTGTTCGGGCTGCCGCGCGTGGTGGAGGTGTACCGGCGCGGCCGGCGGTGGGTGGACCGGGTCACCGGGATCGCCTTCGTCGCCCTGGGCAGCCGGCTGGCGTTGGACCGGTGACCCGGCCCAACACCCCGGCCTACGCCCCGCCCAACGCCCCGGCGTAGCCCCCGCTGTTCGGTTCTGTCGTGTCTACGCCGTGCAGTTCTTCTGTGTGGTGCTGATCTTGCGGCCGGTGAACTCCTCCAGTACCGCGATGTTCTCCGGTGCGTAGTTCGTCGCGGTGATCTTGTCGGCGTTCACGCTGCCCAGCTTGCCGGTGTAGGGAGCGGACTTCTCCAGCCAGTAGGCGGTGCGCAGGAACTGCGTGAGCACCAGGTCGCGCAGCTTGGGCTCGTTCCTGATCCTGGCCCAGTAGTCGGGGTGGCGGTCCTTGGCGACCCGCAGGTACAGCAGCAGGTACCGCAGGTTGGTGGCGGCGATGTCCCGGGCGTTGCTCGCGCCGACACCCTTGATGTACTCCTGCACCACCGTCACCGCGGGCAGTCCGGTCAAGCCCGCGTTGAGTTCGGCGAGCACGCCTTGCAGCTTGTACTCGCCCTGCTGCCGGTCGCGCAGGTAGATACCGTCCATCGAGTCGCTGAGCCGGTCCTTGATCAGCGGCAGGATCTCCTTGCGGGGGAAGCCGCCGTGCAGGGGGACGGCGGTGGCTTGGCGGGTGGCGTCGATCCAGGCGGCGGTGTGGACGTCCCAGCGCGTGCGGCTGCCGTCGAGGTCCCACATGTGGGTTTCCTCGTGGATGGCGACCATCATCGACTCCGCGAACCCCTCGAAGGAGTCCTTGCGCACGAACTGGTTCCAGTACGGGTCGCGGGCCTGGGCGACGGCCAGGGCCTGCCCGCTGGGCCAGCGGCGCTGGTACATGGCTTGCAGGGTGCGCATCCAGTTGGCCGACGTGAACGCGGCCTTCAGATCTCTGATGTCGGCAGTGGGGTTGTGCGGCTCCTCGTAGCAGTAGGGGGCGGGGGCGGCGTGGGCGGGCGGCGGGGCCAGGGACAACGCGAGGGCGGTCACCAGGAGCAGGGTTTTCACAGGGGACACCTCGTCTCGGAACGGACTTGCCCGGACCGTAACCACGCCCGTTCCGCGTACCTACTCCCAAGTCGGCATAACACCGCCGAGCCGAACCCTAAGAGTCGGTTAGGGCATCCCTAAGTTTGCGATCACCCCCCTGACGTGGGTCCCGGGCGCGCCTACGGTTCCGGCAATTCCAGCTGGAGGAGGTTCCCGGTGCTCTCGACCCGCAGACTGCTCGACCTGGCCCGTGCCGAGCGGCTGGTGGTCGTCTGCGACTACGACGCCACCCTCGCGCCGGACGACCCGGCCCGGCCCGCGCGTGAGGGCGTCGCCGCGGTGCGAGCGTTGGCGGAGTTGCCGGCGACGACGGTCGTGGTCGTGTCGCACCGGTCGTTGGCGGACCTCGCGGTGTTGTCCCGGCTGCCCGCCGAGGTCGAGTTGGTCGGTGAGCACACCCCTCTCGCTGTGGAGCCGTTGACCGCGCAGGCCACCGATGTTCTGCACCTCGCTGACGGCGATGGTGTGCCGCAGTTGGCGTTCCTGTTGGAGGAACGGCGTCAGTGGTTGTTCGGTGCGCGGCCCGTGCCGATCGAACGGCACAGCCTGTTGTCCAACCGGCGGGCTCTTGCCCTGGTCACCCCCGATGCCCGGGTGACGTGGATGTGTGCGCCGGAGCCGGACTCCCCCGCCCTGTTCGCCGACCTGCTGGGCGGGCCGGAGGCCGGGCACTTCAGCGTCCGGCCCGCGCACGGACGGCTCCCGCTGGGCCAGCGCTACCTGCCCGGCACGATGGCCGTCGAGACCCGTTGGGCGGGCCTCACCGTCACCGACCACCTCGCCGAGGACACCCCGCCGCACCGCACGGACCTCGTCCGCCGCATCACCGGCACCGCTCCGGCCCACGTCGAGTTCGCGCCACGGCCCGAGTTCGGGCAGGTGCCGGTCACGCTCACGCGGACCCGGGACGGTCTGCGCGTCGAAGGCACGTCGGAGCCGATGGTGCTGCGCTCCCCCGGTGTCGCCTGGGAGGTCGACGGCGACACCGCCCGCGCCACCATCCACCCGCCCGCCGTGCTCGAACTCCGTTGTGGCACCGACGACTTCGTACCGACCGAGACGACCGTTCCCGACTGGAGCGGGTGGCTGGCCTCGTTGACGCTCCCGGAGACGGAACGGGACCTGGTGGCCCGGTCGGCGATGACCCTGCGCGCCCTGTGCCACCGCGGGACCGGCGCGGTCCTGGCCGCTGCCACCACGTCGCTGCCCGAGGAGATCGGCGGCGTGCGCAACTGGGACTACCGGTACTGCTGGCTGCGCGACGGCGCGTTGACCGCGCAGGCGTTGGTGGCCTTGGGTTCCACGGAGGAGGCGGAGTCCTTCGTGGACTGGTTGCACGGCGTGCTGGCCACGCTCCCCGGCCCGGAACGCCTCCACCCGCTCTACACCGTGCACGGCGCACAACTGGGCCCCGAGGCCGTGATCGACACCCTGCCCGGCTACGCGGGCTCCCGTCCGGTCCGCGTGGGCAACCTCGCCGGCCAGCAGGTGCAGCTCGACGTGTTCGGCCCGGTCGTGGACCTCGTGCTGGACCTGGCCACCGCCCGCGACCGCCTGGACGACCGCGACTGGGACCTGGTCACCGCGATGGTGTCCGCCGTGGCGCAGCGGTGGCAGGAAGCCGACCACGGCATCTGGGAGGAACGCCACGCGCCCAGACACCGCGTCTACTCCCGCGTGATGTGCTGGCTCACCACGGACCGCGCGATCCGCACCGCCGAGCGCTTCGGCCGCCCGCTGGACCCGGAGTGGCTGATCCTCCGCGACGTCATCGCGGCCGACGTCCTCAAGCGCGGGTGGAACGAGGACGTGCGCGCCTTCACCACCGCCTACGACGGCACCGACCTGGACGCGGCGTCCCTGCACGTCGGCCTGAGCGGACTGGTCACCGACGAGCGGTTCACCTCGACCGTCGAGGCGATCGAGGCCGGGTTGCGCTCCGGCGCCACCGTCTACCGGTACCGGCGGGACGACGGGCTGCCCGGCGACGAGGGCGGGTTCCACCTGTGCGCGGCGTGGCTGGTCGAGGCCTACCTGCTCACCGGGCAGCGCGACCAGGCCGAGGAGCTGTTCGCGCAGCTGGTGGCCTGCGCCGGACCGACCGGGCTGCTGGCCGAGGAATACGACCCGGTGGCCGAGCGGTCGCTGGGCAACCACCCGCAGGCCTACAGCCACATCGGCCTGATCCGGTGCGCACGGCTCCTCGACCGGCCGGTTCACGCCGCACCCCCGTTGGCGTAGAGGGTCTGACCGTTGACCCACCGCGCCGGACCGGCGAGGAACGAGACCACCTCGGCGATGTCGTCGGGTGTGCCCAGCCGCTCCAGTGGGTTGGCCCGGGCCATCCGGTCGATGGTCTGCGCGTCCTTGCCGTCGAGGAACAGCGCGGTCGCGGTCGGACCGGGAGCCACGGCGTTGACCGTCACGTCCCGACCGCGCAGTTCCTTGGCGAGGATCAGGCTGACCGCGTCCACCGCGCCCTTCGACGCCGCGTAGGGCGCGTAGGTGGGCAGGGCGAGCTTGGTGACCGATGTCGAGAAGTTCACGATCGCCCCGCCCCGGCGAACCCGGCGCGCGGCCTGTTGAGCGACCACGAATGTGCCCCGAATGTTGACCCGGTGCATGTGGTCCAGGGCGTCGAGGTCGAAGTCGGCGACAGTGCCCAGCACCATGACCCCGGCCGCGTGCACCACGACGTCCACACCGCCGAACTCGGCCTCGGCCCGGTCGAACAAGGCGGCGACGGCGTACTCGTCGGCGACATCGGCCCGCACCGCGATCGCTGTGCCGCCCTTGGCCTCGATGGCTTCGACGGTGGCGGCGGCCTCGGCGTCGTTGCCGGCGTAGGCGATGACGACGGCGAGGCCGTCCGCAGCCAGGCGCTCGGCACCGGCCCGCCCGATACCCCTGGACCCGCCGGTGACGATCGCGACTCGCGTGCTCATGTCTGCTCCCCATCGGTTGGTGTTGACACCGATAATGGAAGCACGGTAGCGGCGATACCGCAACCAGTGTTAACTAGATCGTGTTAACGATGCTATCGCACGAGCAGGCCTGGCGACGGCACCGATGCGAGCGGAAAATCTGGGCGAGGACGGCTGCGACACGTACTGGGACAGCGAACTGCTGACCGAAAAGGTCAACCGAAGCCTTACACCGACCACTATCGGGGCCTCCACGCAGACAGCAGAGTCCGAGTCTGGCGCGACTGAGACACCGGCAGCCGCAAGCCCAGTCAACCGACCAAACAAACCGGCCGCGCGCTTTTCGCGCAGCAGGCGCGCTCGGAGTGGCTGCCAGCCACAGGAAGGGCCTCGGTTTCTCCCCCGTACGGCCTGGGCGCAGCCCAACCACGCTTGGCCCGTTTGTGCAACCACGCTTCACCGGTTGCACAAACGGGCCAAGCGTGGTTGCCTCCGGCAGGCCGTACGGGGGAGAAACCGACGCCCTTCCACCCCCGGGGGCCTGCCGCGCGGCGAGCGCCGCTCTTAGCTCTTCACGCTCTTCAGCTCTTCAGCTCTCGCGAACCGAACCGAACACGTCACCGGTTCCGGCGCTTGGTCCACACGTCGTACGCGACCGCTGCCAGCAGCACCAGGCCCTTGACCAGCATGACCTTCTCGCTCTGAGCGCCGATCAACGACATCCCGTTGTTGATCACCGCCATGATCAACCCACCGGTGATCGCCCCGACGACCTTGCCCACCCCGCCCTGCACCGCCGCGCCGCCGATGAAAGCAGCCGCGATCGCGTCCAGTTCGAAGTTGAAGCCCGCCGTGGGACCGGCCTGGTTCAACCGGCCGGCGAAGACCACACCAGCCAGCGCGCCCAGCACGCCCATGTTGACGAAGATCCAGAACGTCACCGACTTGACGTTGACGCCCGACAGCGTCGCCGCCTGCACGTTGCCGCCCACCGCGTAGATCCGGCGCCCGAACACCGTCCGGTTGGCCACCAGCGAGTAGCCCAGCACCAGGACCGCCAGCAGCACCAGCACCCACGGCAGGTTGCGGAAGCGGGCCAGCTGCACGATCACGGCCATCACGACCAGGCCCGCGCCGACGACCTTCGCCACGAACACCCACATCGGGTCCACGGTCTGCCCGTAGCCGATCCGGCCGGCCCGCGCCTTCCACTGCGTCGCCACGACACCGGCCACGACACCCAGGCCGACCAGCAGCGACAGCAGGTCCGCGCCGCCGAGGAAGCCGAGGCCGACGTTGCCCAGGTAGCCCGACACGAAGCCGTTGGACAGCGTCCGGATCTCCTGCGGGAACGGGCCGATGCCCTGGTTGCCCAGGACGGTCAGGGTCAGCGCCCGGAACACCAGCATGCCGGCCAGGGTCACGATGAACGCCGGGATGCCGAAGTAGGCGACCCAGTACCCCTGCCACGCCCCGATCAGCGCGCCGGCCGCGAGCGTGATCAGCACCGCCACGCCCCACGGCAACCCCGCCTGCACGGTCAGCACCGCGCACATCGCGCCCGTCACCGCCACCACGGACCCCGCCGACAGGTCGATGTGACCCGCGATGATCACCAGGATCATGCCCACGGCGAGGATCAGGATGTACGAGTTCTGCACGATGATGTTGGAGATGTTCTGCGGCTCCAACAAAGCACCGTCGGTGATCACCGTGAACAGCACCACGATCAGCGCGAACGCCACGTAGATGCCGCTCTGCCGCAGGTTGAAGCGGAACCGGCGGGGGGCCGCGCCGGGTGGCGGGGCCTCGACGGCGGCGGCGGTCTTGACACTCATCGGTTCAGTCCCTTGGTCATGTGCTGCATGAGGCGTTCCTGCGTCGCCTCGTCCCGGCTCACCTCACCGGTGATGCGGCCGGCCGACAGCGCGTACACGCGGTCGCACAGGCCGAGCAGCTCGGGCAGTTCGGACGAGATCACCAGGACCGCCTTGCCGCGCGCGGCGAGCTCGTTGACGATCGTGTAGATCTCGTACTTGGCGCCGACGTCGACGCCGCGGGTCGGCTCGTCGAGGATCAGCACGTCGGGGTCGGTCTGCATCCACTTGGCCAGCACGACCTTCTGCTGGTTGCCGCCGCTCAACGCGGACGTCGGCGTCAGCACGTCCGGCGCCTTGATGTTCAGCGACCGCCGGTACTTCTCGGCGACCGCGAACTCCTCGCCCTCCTGCACCCAGCCCCGCGAGGCCAGGCGCGGCAGGGCCGCCGCCGAGATGTTGCGCTTGATGTCCTCGATGAGGTTCAACCCGTAGCGCTTGCGGTCCTCGCTGACGTACGCGATGCCGTGCCGGATGGCGTCCCGCACGGTCCGCAGCACGATCTCCCGGCCGTCCTTGACGATCCGCCCGGAGATCCGCACCCCGTAGGACCGGCCGAACACGCTCATCGCCAGTTCGGTGCGGCCCGCGCCCATCAGCCCGGCCAGGCCCACGATCTCGCCGCGCCGCAACGTCAGCGACGCGCCCGACACCACGACCCGGTCCGGCTGGACCGGGCTGTGCACGGTCCAGTCCTCGATGCGCAGCACCTCGTCGCCGATGTGCGGCTCCCGCGGCGGGAAGCGGTGCTCCAGGTCCCGGCCGACCATGCCGGAGATGATCCGGTCCTCGGTCGCCTCGGCGACGTCCATCGTCTCCACGGTCCGGCCGTCGCGGATGACCGTGATCCGGTCGGCGATGTCCATGACCTCGTTGAGCTTGTGGGAGATGATCACGCACGTGATGCCCTGGTCGCGCAGCTCCCGCAGCAGGTCCAGCAGGTGCGCCGAGTCGTCGTCGTTCAGGGCGGCCGTCGGCTCGTCCAGGATGAGCAGCGACACCTCCTTGGACAACGCCTTGGCGATCTCCACCAGCTGCTGCTTGCCCACGCCCAGGTCGGCGATCGGGGTCGTCGGGTTCTCCCGCAACCCCACCCGCGCCAGCAGCGAAGCCGCCGCGTGGTTGGTGGCGTTCCAGTCGATGAAGCCCCGCGTCGCCCGCTCGTTGCCCAGGAACAGGTTCTCGGCGACCGACAGCTGCGGGCACAGCGCGAGCTCCTGGTGGATGATCACCACGCCGCGCCGCTCGCTGTCGCGCACCGACGAGAACCGGCACTCCTCGCCGTCGAAGAAGATGCCGCCCTCGTAGGACCCGTGCGGGTGCACGCCGGACAGCACCTTCATCAGCGTGGACTTGCCCGCGCCGTTCTCGCCGCACACCGCGTGGATCTCACCGCGCCGCACGGCGAACGTGACGTCGTGCAGCGCGGTGACCCCACCGAACCTCTTGGTGATGCCGCGCATCACCAGGATGTCGTCGGACAAACTCATCACTTCAACTGGTCGGCGGTGTAGTAGCCGGAGTCGACCAGGACCTTCTGGTAGTTCGCCTTGTCCACCGAGACCGGCTGGAGCAGGTACGACGGGACGACCTTGTTGCCGTTGTCGTAGTCCTTCTCGTTGTTGACCTGCGGCTTGCTGCCCTTGAGCACGGCGTCGGCCATGTCCACGGTCACCTTGGCCAGCTCACGCGTGTCCTTGAAGATCGTGGAGTACTGCTCGCCCGCGATGATGGACTTCACCGACGCCACCTCGGCGTCCTGGCCGGTCACGACCGGGTACGGCTGGTCGCCGGTGCCGTAGCCGTTGGACTTCAGCGCCGACAGGATGCCGATCGACAGGCCGTCGTACGGGGAGAGCACGCCGTGCACCTTCCCACCGCGGTAGGTGGTGGTGAGGATGTCCTCCATGCGCTTCTGCGCCGTGGCCGGGTCCCACCGCAGGATCGCGACGGTCTTGAAGTCCTTCTGACCGCTCTTGACGTTCAGCGTGCCCTTGTCGATGTACGGCTGGAGCACCGACATCGCGCCGTTGAAGAAGAAGGTGGCGTTGTTGTCGTCCGGCGACCCGGCGAACAGCTCGATGTCGAACGGGCCGGTCGCGGAGCCCGGGGTGCCGTCGGCGTTGCGCAGCTTCAGGCCGGTCAGCAGCGAGTTCGCCTGCTCCACGCCGACCTTGAAGTTGTCGAAGGTGGCGTAGTAGTCCACGTTCGGGCTGTTGCGGATGAGCCGGTCGTAGGCGATGACCGGGATGTTGGCCGCCTTGGCCTGCTCCAGCTGGGTGGTGATCGCGGTGCCGTCGATCGAGGCGATCACCAGCAGGCGGGCGCCCTTGGTGATCTGGTTCTCCAGCTGGTTGACCTGGGTCGGGATGTCGTTCTCCGCGTACTGGAGGTCGACCTTGTAGCCCTTGGCCTCCAACGACTTCTTGATGTTCTCCCCGTCGTGGATCCAGCGCTCCGAGGACTTCGTGGGCATCGTGACGCCCACGAGCGCGCCCTCCGCGGACTGGCCCTGCTGGTCGACGGTCTTCTCCGACGACCCGCAGGCGGTGGCCAGCAGCGCTGCGGCGGCCAGGACCGCGATCTTCGTCAACCTCATTGTTGCTCCTTGCGGCGGTGATGGATCACTTACTCAGCGCAGGCCCTGCGCCAGTCGGTAGTACGCGGCGTTCCAACGCAGCCGGTCGGTGAAGGACTCCGCCGTGGTGGTGGAGTCGATCAGCGCCAGCTCGGTGCCGGTCATGGTGGCCAGGTCGCGCAGCGCCTCGGCGCCGACGGCCTGGGTGAGGACGGTGTGGTGCGGTCCGCCGGCGGTCAGCCAGGACTCGGCGGAGGTCGACAGCGACGGCGCGGGCTTCCACACCGCGCGCGCCACGGGCAGGTTGGGCAGCGGCTCGTCCGGCGCGACCACCTCGACCTCGTTGGCCACCAGCCGGAACCGGTCGCCGAGGTCGGCCAGGCCGATCACCACGCCGGGGCCGGTGGCGGCGTCGAACACCAGCCGCACCGGGTCCTCCCGGCCGCCGATGCCCAGCGGGTGGATCTCGCAGGAGGGCTGGTCGGCCGCGATGGTCGGGCACACCTCGAGCATGTGCGCGCCCAGCACCTTCGGCTCGCCCGGCCCGAAGTGGTAGGTGTAGTCCTCCATGAACGACGTGCCGCGGCCGGTGCCCGCGCCCATCGCCTTCACCGTGGCCAGCAGCGCCGAGGTCTTCCAGTCGCCCTCGCCGCCGAAGCCGTAGCCGTCGCCCATCAGCCGCTGCACGGCCAGGCCCGGCAGCTGCCGCAGCCCGCCCAGGTCCTCGAAGTTCGTGGTGAACGCCCCGAACCCGCCCGCGGTGAGGAACTGCCGCAGCCCGGCCTCGATGCGGGCCGCGTAGCGCAGCGACTCGTGCCGCTCACCGCCGCGGGCCAGCTCCGGCGCCAGCCGGTAGGTGTCGGCGTACTCCGACACCAGCAGGTCGATCGACTCGTCGGACACCTCGTCGACCAGCGCGACCAGGTCGTTGACGCCGTAGGTGTTCACCGAGACGCCGAAGCGCAGCTCCGCCTCGACCTTGTCGCCCTCGGTCACGGCCACGTCGCGCATGTTGTCGCCGAAGCGCGCCAGCCGCAGCGACCGCAGGTGGGTGTACCCGGTCGCGGCGCGCGCCCAGCCGTCGATGCGGTCGGCCAGCACCGGGTCGCTCGCGTGACCCACGACGGTCTTGCGCGCCACGCCGATCCGGGTCTGCACGTAGGCGAACTCGCGGTCGCCGTGCGCGGCCTGGTTCAGGTTCATGAAGTCCATGTCGATGGTCGACCACGGCAGGGACTCGTTGTGCTGGGTGTGCAGGTGCAGCAACGGCTTCTGCAACGCGTCCAGGCCGGTGATCCACATCTTGGCCGGCGAGAACGTGTGCATCCACGCGATGACGCCGACGCACGCCGGGTCGCCGTTGGCCTCCTGCATCACCTTGCGGATGGCCGCGGTGTCGGTGAGCACGGGCTTCCACACCAGCTCCGCGCTGATGCGGCCGGACGAGGCGAGCATCCGCTGGATCTGCTGCGACTGCCCCGCGACCTGGTCGAGCGTCTCCGGGCCGTAGAGGTGCTGGCTGCCGGTGAGGAACCAGACCTGGGGCTTCGCGGCGGACGACATGGGCACTCCTTGTGCTGGGCTCATCATCCCGGGGCTCACTGCCCGTAGACGTTCTGGTAGCGCGCGTAGAGGCGGTCGACGTGCTCGGGGTCGATCGGGTCGGGCTTGCCCAGCTGCTGTGCGATGTGGACGGTCCGAGCCACGTCCTCCAGCATCACGGCCGCCTTCACCGCCGCACGGGCGTCCTTGCCGACCGTGAACGGGCCGTGGTTGCGCATCAGGACGGCCGGGGACCGGCTCTCCCGCAGCGTCTCCACGATGCCGCGGCCGATCGAGTCGTCGCCGATGAGCGCGAACGGCCCCACCGGGATCTCACCGCCGAACTCGTCGGCGATCATCGTCAGCACGCACGGGATCGGCTCGCCGCGGGCGGCCCACGCGGTGGCGTAAGTGGAGTGCGTGTGCACGACTCCCCCGACCTCGGGCATGTGCCGGTAGACGTAGGCGTGCGCGGCGGTGTCGGAGGACGGCGCGAGTTCGCCGTGCACCAGGTTGCCGTGCAGGTCGGTGACGACCATGTTGTCCGCCGACAGCTCGTCGTAGGACACGCCTGACGGCTTGATCACCATCAAGTCCTCGCCGGGCACCCGCGCGGACACGTTGCCCGCCGTCCAGATCACCAGCTCGTACCGGGTCAGCTCGCGGTGCAGCTCCGCCACGCTGTGGCGCAGCGCGTCCAGGGCCTTCATCGGGCCACCTTCCGCTCGACGGCCTTGCGCCGCAGCACCTTCAGCCGGTGCATGACCTCGTTCGCGCCGCGCCCGAAGTAGTCGTGCAGCTCCTGGTACTCGACGAACAGCCGCTCGTAGGCCTCGACGTTGTCCGGCAGCGGCTGGAAGACACCGCGCCGCACCTTGCCCATCGCCCGCGCCGCCGCGACGATGTCGGGGTAGGCGCCGGCCGCGACGGCCGCGTGCATCGCCGAGCCCAGCGCCGGACCCTGCTCGGAGTCGATCACCGACAGCGGCAGGTCGGTGACGTCGGCGTAGATCTGCATCAGCAGCTCGTTCTTGACCAGGCCGCCCGCGATGACCAGCTCGGTCACCGGCACGCCCGCGTCGGTGAACGTGTCGATGATCATGCGGGTGCCGTAGGCGGTGGCCTCCAGCAGCGCGCGGTAGGTGTCCTCGGCGCGGGTGGCCAGCGTCTGGCCCACGACCACGCCGGACAGCTCGTGGTCCACCAGGACCGACCGGTTGCCGCTGTGCCAGTCCAGCGCGATCAGGCCGTGCTCGCCGATCTCCTGCGCCGCGGCCAGCTCGGTGAGCAGCTCGTGGACGCTGATGCCCCGCTCGCGCGCCCGCTCGTGGTACTCGGGCGGGACGCCGTGGTTGACGAACCAGCCGAAGATGTCGCCGACACCGCTCTGCCCGGCCTCGTAGCCCCACAGGCCCGGCACGATGCCGCCGTCGACGACGCCGCACATGCCCGGCACGTCCCGCAGCTCCGCGCCGTTCATCACGTGGCACGTCGAGGTGCCCATGATCGCGACCATCACGCCCGGCTCGACGGCCTGCGCGGCCGGCGCGGTGACGTGCGCGTCCACGTTGCCGACCGCGACCGCGATGCCCTCGCGCAGACCGGTCCACGCGGCGGCCTCGGCGGTCAGGCTCCCGGCCCGGTCGCCCAGCGCGCCCAGCCGGTGGTCGAGCTTCTCCTCGACGAACCGCTCGAAGTCGGGGTTGAGGCCCTTGAGGAACTCCGGCGACGGGTACGCGCCGTCCTGGCGGATGCCCTTGTACCCGGCGGTGCACTCGTTGCGCACGTAGTTGCCGGTCAGCTGCCAGATGATCCAGTCGGCGGCCTCGACCCAGTGCTCCATCGCCGCGTAGACCTCGGGGGCCTCCTCCAGCAGCTCGAGCGCCTTGGCGAACTCCCACTCCGAGGAGATCAGGCCGCCGTAGCGGGGCAGCCAGGGCTCGCGCCGCTGCTCGGCGAGCTGGTTGATGCGGTCGGCCTGCGGCTGGGCGGCGTGGTGCTTCCACAGCTTGACGTAGGCGTGCGGGTGGTCCGCGAACTCCGGCAGCTCGTTGAGCGGGGTGCCGTCGGCGGTGGTCGGGACCATCGTGCACGCGGTGAAGTCCGTGCCGATGCCGATCACGTCGGCGGCGTCCACACCGGCCGCTTCCAGCGCCTTCGGGACGGCGTGGCGCAGGACGTCCACGTAGTCCGAGGGCACTTGGAGCGCCCAGTCAGGCGGGAGCGGCCGGCCACCGGGCAGGGCGCGGTCGAGCACGCCGTGCGCGTAGTCGTGGACCGCGCTGCCGAGTTCGGCACCGTCACGGACCCGCACCACGACGGCGCGGCCGGACAGGGTGCCGAAGTCGACGCCCACCACGAGCGGGTCGTTGGTCAT
Source organism: Saccharothrix sp. CCNWYY140 (assembly GCF_037401995.1). Lineage (NCBI taxonomy): Bacteria > Bacillati > Actinomycetota > Actinomycetes > Pseudonocardiales > Pseudonocardiaceae > Saccharothrix > Saccharothrix sp. CCNWYY140. The sequence goes on along the minus strand of NZ_JBBEGC010000019.1, from coordinate 44,906 downwards.
CGAGGATGGCCCTTCATCAGAAGCTTGGACAGCAGTGTTATCGCTAACAATTACGACGTCAAGAGGAAGCCGGTCTCGGGCTGGATACAGCACCGACCGAAGTTGTTAACGCACTCAGCGAAACCCTCACGCAACTTCGGCGTTCGGGTGATCCCCCACCCCGCGCCGGCCGGCTCCGAAGCGCGCCGGCGGGGGCGGGTGGTACTAGGACCGCGGGTGGCCGGCACCGGCCCGCCCGCAGGTCAGCGGGCGGGTGGCGCCGGTCGCCGCACGCGGTCCGCGAACGGGTGGTACGGGAAAACCCTTCGTCAGCCGGCGGGAGGTGCGACGCTGCCGCGGCTGATCAAAGCCGGTGCGATGGTACGCCGGGTGTCGGCCGCTGCACCATCGACCACCTGTGCCAGCAGCAGGTCCAGCGCCTCGCGCGCCACCGCGGCGAAGTCCTGCCGCACGGTGGTCAGCGGCGGGATGAAGAACTCCGCCTCCGGCACGTCGTCGAACCCGACGACGCTGACGTCCTCGGGCACCCTCCGCCCGCGCTCGTGCATGGCCCGCAGGATGCCCAGCGCCAGGTGGTCGTTGGCCGCGAACACGGCCGTCACCTCGGGCATCCGGGCCAGCATCTGCCCGGCCTGGTGACCCGCACGGGCACTCCAATCAGCCGGGACCAGCGGCGGGACCTCGGCCCCGGCGTCCTCCAGGGCCTTGCGCCAGCCCTCGACGCGGCCGGAGGAGTCGAACCAGTTCGGAGGGCCGGACACGTGCCACACCGTCCGGTGGCCCGCGTCGAGCAGGTGCTTGGTGGCCGCGTACGCGCCGGCCTGCTGGTCCACCGTGACCAGCGGCGTGGGCCGCGCCGGATCGCCGTCGACGGTCACCACCGGGACGCCCGCGGGGATGTCGGCCAGGGCGTCGTTGGCCGGCGCGGTCGGCGCGATCACCACTATCCCGGCCACCCGCTCGTCGCGGTGCCGCTCGACGGCCTTGTTGATCGAGGCGTGGTCGAGTTCCTTGACCCGGCCGACGCTGACCGCGAAGCCCGCGAGCGCCGCCGCTTCCTCGAACGCCGCCAGCAGCGACGCCGGGCCGTAGAGGGTCGAGTTCTGCGCCACCACGCCGATCAGCTGCGACCGCCCGGTCACCAGCGCCCGCGCGGCCTTGTTCGGCCGGTAGCCCAACTCCGCGATCGCCGCGCGCACCCGCAACCGGGTCTGCTCGCGGACGTTGGGGTGGTCGTTGAGCACCCGCGAGACGGTCTGGTGCGACACGCCCGCGAGTCTCGCCACATCCGTCATCGCGGGGTCGCGCGAGGTCTTGTTGTCCACTGCCGCACCCTCATCCCGACTCATGATCGTCCACTTCGGATGTTAGCGATAACACCCACTCATTACCACCGCGCGTACCCAAGACCCATTGTCCACCACGCGCGCCATGTGCGGGGGCATGTTGTGTCCACGGCGCGTCACATCTCTCAGCCACGCTGGAACCGGACTCTGTCCCGCGCCTCGCGGGACCCGCCCAGCGGGGCCATCACCAGCCGTCCGGTGTCGTGGGTCACGTACGCGCCGCCCTGGCGCAGCGCTATCCCGGACCGGTTCTCCTCCAGCACGAAGCTCGCCGCCCTCCCGTAGTCGTCGGTGTCCTCGTAGGGGTCGATGCGCAGGTCCGTGCCGTCCACCCGCACGTACCGGTCGGGGAAGTTCACCGACTGCACCGCCACCGTCCCCGCGCCCAGGAACCCCGCCACCACCCGGAACTGCGAGTCCGCCACCTCGCGGACGTCGCCGTCCACCCGCAGCCGGTACTCGTAGTGCCGGACGACGGCGTGCGGCGCGTCGAGCGGGTGCAGCCGCACCGGCAGCTCGCCCTTCCCCACCGGCACGCCGAAGCTCGGGGTGCCGTCGGCGTTCCAGTACAGCCGCTGCACGCGGGTGTGCCGGTTGGGGTCGAACAGCGGGTCGCCGGTGATGTCCCGGTAGTCCCGAGCGTGGTAGACCAGCACGTCCATGCCACCCGTCGTGGTGAACGAGTTGTGCCCCGGCCCGTACTGGGACGTCGCCGGGTTGGTGGTGAAGACCGGCTGCGGCGACTTGGTCCACGACCGGGCGTCGAGCAGGTTGGCGTTCTCGTCGGCGGTCAGCAGGCCCATGCAGTAGCGGGCGTCGGTGGCGCTGGCGGAGAAGGTGACGAACACCCGGCCGTTGCGGATCAGCACCGCCGGACCCTCGTTGACCTTGAACCCCTGCACCTCCCAGTCCAGCGTCGGCACGGCGATGCGCACCGGCGCGGACCCCAGCGCCAGCGGCGAGGCCATCTCGGCGATGTAGAGGTTGCTGTTGGTGGCGATGCCCGGTTCGCTCTGCGCCCACAGGAAGTACCGTTTGTCCCGATGGGTGAACGTGGTGGCGTCCAGGGTGAAGGAGTCCCAGCCGGTCACCATCTGGCCGCGCAGGGTCCACGTGGCCTCGCGCGGGTCCGCGGACGGAGATTCCAACACGTAGGTGCGGATGCGGAAGGGCTGGTCGGAGTCGCCGGCGGCGAAGTAGATGTACCACTTGCCGTCGATGCGGTGCAGCTCCGGCGCCCAGATGTAGCCGCCCATCGGGCCGGACGCGGGCCGCCGCCACACCGTGCGCTCACGCGCGGTCGCCAGGCCGTCCAGTGTGGACGCGCCGCGCACGACGATCCGGTCGTACTCGGGGACCGACCCGGTCAGGTAGTACATGCCGTCCGTGGGCGGGGTGATGAACGGGTCGGCCCGCTTCTCCACCAACGGGTTCCGCGCGGTCAGGGTCGGAGCCGGAGCGGCCGACGCGTCCTGGGCCGCGGCTTGCCCGGCGGGCAGCGCGCCGGCGGCGGCCACCACTCCCCCGGTCCACAACAGGGATCGACGGGTGAAGGTCACGACAGCCTCCTGTCCTTGATGCGGATGAACGTCACCGAGTGGGCCGGGAAGGTGTGCGTGAACGAGGTCTTCACCCCGCGCAACGTGCTCTCCTGCGCCCGGACCGGCTGGAAGAACTCGGTGTTCACGTCCTCGGGACGGCCCTGCACCGTGGTCACCCTCGCGGTGTTGGCCACCGACACACGGCTGCCGAGGTCGAGCTTGACCCGCGCGGCCGACGCCTGGGCGTTGACCACCTTCACCACCAGCTCGCCGGTCGCGGTGTCGCGGGTGACGACCTGGCGGAACGGCTCGGACACCTTGTCGTCGGTGAACTCGCCCCACTTCTGCCCGTCCAGGAGCAGCTCCACGTGCCGCCCGCGCACGGACACCTTCAGGTCGTAGGTCCGACCGGTCTCGATCCGGGTCCCGTTGGACAGCAGCGTGGACTTCCCGCCGCCGACCGCCTTCTCCACGGCGGACTGGGTGTTGTTCCAGCCACCCAGGTTCCACCAGTAGAAGTTGCCGGTGTCCTTGACGCCGAACGCGACCAGGAACCCCTCGGCGCCGGACAGCTTGGTGGCCTTGACGTTGAGGTCGTAGTCGTGCCAGTTCACGTCACCGGCCGTGACGAGGGTGTCCTGCGCCGCCGCGTCGGACTGCACGTACCGGCCGCCGCTGACCGCCCACGTCCCGCGCCCGGCCGCCCGGGTCCACTGCGCGTCGGTCCCGGAGAAGTCGTCGGAGAACAGCGGGGCACCCGTGGACGAGGTGACCGACACGTCGTCGTAGGCGGCGCTGGTCGCCCACGTGGACAGGCCGATCCCACCTGTGATCGGCGCGGAGACCGATGGCGTGGAGGTCTGCCTGCTGGGCACCACGTGGTCGCCCACGTTGGTCATGAACAGCTTCTGCACCTCGTAGTTCGCCGAGCCCCAGGACGCGTGGTTGTTGAGCCAGATCATGTCCGGCTGCCACTGCACGTAGTCCTGGTTGGCGAACAGCGGCGCGTAGGAGGCCAGCTTCACCACGTCCGCGTTGCGCTCCAACCCGGTCATGTAGGCGGCTTCGGCCAGCGCGTTGGACAGCTTGTTGCCCTGCGAGGCGTACTCGCCGAGGAACACCTTGGGGCCGTTGCGGTCGTAGCTGTCGTACCGGTTGTTGTTCTGGAGGAACCAGTCCGGCGTGTTGTAGTAGTGCTCGTCGACCATGTCGACCCCGGCCTGCTTGTTGAGCTGCCACAGGCGGTCGAACACCGCGCCGGTGTCGTCGGGGCCGGAGTTGCTCAGGACCGTGATTTGCGGGTGCTTGGCCTTGATGGCGTCGCGGAACTTGGTGAAGTTCGCGAAGTACTGGTCGGGCAGGTTCTCCTCGTTGCCCACGCCCAGGTGGGTCAGTTTGAACGGTTCAGGGTGGCCCATGTCCGCGCGCAGCTTGCCCCACGTGGAGGTGACCGGGCCGGTGGCGAACTCGATCAGGTCCAGGGTGTCCTGGATGTGCCGCTGCAACAGCGCCGGGTCGTCGGTGGCGCGGTTCTGGCCGCAGCCGGTGACCAGGGCGGGCACGACGGGCAGCGGCATCGCGCCGATGTCCTCGGCGAACTGGAAGTACTCGTAGTAACCCAGGCCGTAGGACTGGTTGTAGCCCCAGAAGTTGGCGTTGGTGGCGCGCTGCTCGACCGGGCCCACGGTGTCCTTCCACTGGTAGGACCGCCGCCGCTCCCAGTTGGGCGCCTCGTAGCCGTAGTGGCTGTTGACGTTGACCAGGCAGCCGCCGGGGAAGCGCAGGAAGCCCGGCTTGAGCGCGGCGACCTTCTCGGCCAGGTCCGCGCGCAGGCCGTTGGGCCGGTTCTTGTAGGTGTCGCGGGGGAACAGCGACACCATGTCCAGCCGCAGCGTGCCGGTGCCCGCGCCGCTGACCGCGAGCCGGCCGGTCATGGTGGACTTCCGGGCGGTGAAGCTGCCGGTGTACTTGGTCCAGGTGTCACCCCGGACCTCGACCTTGAGCGAGTCCGCCAGCGGGCCTCCGGCCGGGTCGGTCAGCGACACGGTGACCGTGGCGGGCCGCTCGGCGCGCGCCCACACGGAGAAGTCGTACCGCTTGCCGTCGACAACGTTGACACCCGAGTTGTAGCCCGAGTTCACGACCCCGGTGGGCAGGCCGAGCTTGAGGTACCGGCGGTTGCGCTCGTTGAGCCGCTGGTCGTCGTCCACGACCTCGATCGAGCCACCGGAAAGCGGCGCCCACGACGTGAGGCCGGTGTAGGAGGCGTTGTCCACGGGGTCGTACTCGAACGACCGGTTCTGCACGAGCTCGGCGTACAGGCCGCCGTCCGCGGCGCGGTTGATGTCCTCGAAGAAGACGCCGTACATGGTGTCGGCGATGTCCGCGCCCTTGGCGGTCGGGTCCACGGTGACCGTGTAGTCGGTCTCGGCGGCGGCCTGCGCACCGGGCACCGCCGCGGCCAGGCTCACCGCCACGAGGACGGCTAAAGCACGTGATCGGGACATGGAGGGCAGGGCTCCTCTCGGGCTCAGGGGAAGGCGGCGCGGACGCGGTCGAGTTCGGCGCGCGTGACGGGCAGGACGGTGCCGTGCCGCGGCCTGCTGGGCAGCTCGAACGAGGAGGACATGGTCCACCGGCCCGAGGCGAGGTCGGTGGTCTCGAACGGCACGTAGCCGCGCCCGCCGAACTCGTCGATGAACAGGTACCACTTGTCCTCGGTGTTGGACTTGAACACCGTGGGTCCCTCGCCCTGCCGGACGCCGGGGCTGGTCGCCGTGGCCTTGCCGATGCAGTCGGCGACGAAGTCGTAGTCCGTGCTCCGCAGCTGCGTCGACTTCTCGGCCAGGATGAACTTGCTGCACGGCGTGGACGAGGTGTTGTTCCGCTCGTCCTTGGTGAACCGGTAGTAGGTGTCGCCCTCCTTGATGACCGTGGAGTCGATCACCGAGTAGCCCGGGTCCACCCACACCTGCGGCTCGGTGAAGGTCCGGAAGTCGCGGGTGGTGCTGTAGAGCATGCGGTTGTAGGTGTTGCCGGTGTGGCCCGGGTCGTCCTCCGCGTACAGCTTGGAGGCCCAGAAGACCACGTACGCGCCGATGCTCTCGTCGTAGTAGGCCTCGGGCGCCCACGTGTTGCCGGCGGTGTCGGGCGAGATGCGGACGTGCCGCTGGTCCGACCAGTGCACCAGGTCGGTGGACTCCCACACCTCGACGTACTTGCTGCCGGTGCGCTGGGAGGCGTCCCAGTTGCCGTTGCCGTGGATCTTCAGGTCGGTGGCGACGAGGAAGAACCGGTCACCCTCCGGCGAGCGCACGATGAACGGGTCGCGCACGCCCTTGTCGCCGAAAGTCGAGGTCAGCACGGGTTGGCCGGCGTTGAGCTCGTCGAAGCGCAACGGGTCGTCGCCCCGGCTGGCGGCGAAGTGGATCTGCTCGCCGGTCGCGGTGCCCTCGCCGGTGAAGTAACCGAACAGGTACCCCTCGTAGGGCTGCTTCTCGGGCAGGGGCAGGACGGTGGTCTTGAACTTCTTGCGGGTGGTCTCGCGGCCGGACCGGATGGTCGCGGTGAGCTGGACCTTCACCGCCTTCTCGCCGAACGCGGGCCTGCTGACCTCGCCGGTCGGGGTGATCACGGCGGGCTTGTTGCTGTCCCAGGTGACGGTGGTGCCGTGCAGGCCCGTGGTCGGCAGGGTGATGTTGCCCCGGACGCCTTCGGTGTCGTGCAGGGTCAGCGCCAAGTCCGCTTCGGCCACCTTCTCGTCGTCCGTCAGTTCGGGACGGACCGTCACCGTGAAGACACGCTGTGCGGTGTCGGTGCCCTTGGTGGCGGTCGCGGTCAGCTCGACCGTCTTCGGCTGGCTGCCCGCGGCCGGGCGCGTGACGACACCCGTGCCGGTGACCACCGAAGGGTCGCTGGAGGTCCAGGTGATGGCCGAGCCGTAGGGGCCGGTGGACGGGAGCGTGAGGTCGGCGGTCACCGCGGACGTGTCGCCCAGGTCGAGCAGGGCGGCGTCCCGACGGGCGCGCTCGGCGTCGGACACGAACCCGAGGTCCCTGACCTCCGCGGCGCTCAGCGCGTGGTCGTAGAGGCGGAAGTCGCGAATCTGGCCCTTGAGGCGGCGGTCGGCGGTGTAGACGGACCGGCCCAGGTAGTTGGCCGTGGTCGTGCCGCCGCCGATGGCCGAGGGACGGGTGGTGACGGTCCCCCGCGCGACCTCGACGCCGTCCTCGTAGAGCACGCCCGTGGTGCCGCCGAGGGTGTAGGTCAGGGTCTTCCACACGCCCCGAGTCAGGTCGCGACCGGCGGACACGGTCTGCTCGGTGGCCCAGTTGCCGGTGGCGATGGACGTCCGGTAGCCGTTGCCCGTGGTGAACAGGTAGCCGTCGCCGACACCGGTGGGTCCGGTGTTGCCCAGGCCCCACACGAAGTAGGGGGTGGACTGGTCGGGCGCCAGGCGCACCTGGATCGAAACAGTGACCGACTCCAAGTCACGCAGGACGTTGTCCGGTAGCTTCACGTGTCCGTCCACGCCGCCGAGCGCGAGGCCTTCGGCGCCCAGTGGGGTGGCGTCTCCGCTCGCGACCGCGTCGCGGCCGTGGCCGGAGGAGTCGTGCACCACGGTGCCCGAGGTCTCGTCCAGCGCGTAGCGCAGCACGAGCCCCTCGGCCGCCGAAGCCTGCGGAGCGGTCAACACGGCGCCGGCCAGGGTCAGCACGGCGGCCAGGGATCGGATCATGCCGACGTCCTCGTCGTCGTCGGAAGTGGCGGGTGTTGTGCACCGCGCCACAAAAGTGAGCGCTAACATAAGTCGGCCCCTCGGACAGTGTCAACGATGCAAAATCGTCGTAACCCAGGCCTTGACTGGACAGATGTGAACGCTCACTGTTGTCCACCAAGTGACCACGGTCACCGCGGTCGAACTCGGAGGAAAGACAGTGCTGAAGAAGATCACGGCAGCCGCAGGCGTGGTCCTGCTGAGCGTGCTGACCGCGTGCGGTTCGGGCGACGGCGGGACGTCGTCGACGGACGGCGGCGCGAAGGACGGCATCACGATGGGCTTCGCCCAGGTCGGTGCGGAGAGCGGCTGGCGCACGGCGAACACCAAGTCGGTCCAGGACGAGGCCAAGGCCGCCGGGATCGACCTGAAGTTCTCCGACGGCCAGCAGAAGCAGGAGAACCAGATCAAGGCGATCCGGTCGTTCATCCAGCAGAAGGTGGACGTCATCGCGTTCAGCCCGGTCGTGGAGACCGGCTGGGACGCGGTGCTGGAGGAGGCCAAGGCCGCGAACATCCCGGTGATCCTCACCGACCGCGCCATCGACTCCGATGACGACTCGCTCTACAAGACCTTCCTCGGCTCGGACTTCGTCGAGGAGGGCCGCAAGGCGGGCAAGTGGTTGGTGGAGAACGCCGGCGGTCCGGTGAACGTGGTGGAACTCCAGGGCACCACGGGTTCCGCTCCGGCCAACGACCGCAAGAAGGGCTTCGCGGAGATCATCGCGGCCAAGCCGGAGATCAAGGTCGTGGAGTCGCAGACCGGTGACTTCACCCGCTCCGGTGGCAAGCAGGTCATGGAGGCGTTCCTGAAGTCCGTGCCCAAGATCGACGTGGTGTACGCGCACAACGACGACATGGGCCTGGGCGCCATCGAGGCCATCAAGGCCGCGGGCAAGGTGCCGGGCAAGGACATCAAGATCATCACCGTGGACGCGGTGAAGGACGGCATGACCGCGCTGGCCGGCGGCGAGATCAACTACATCGTCGAGTGCAGCCCGCTGCTGGGCAAGCAGCTGATGGAGCTGGCGAAGAAGGTCGTGGCGGGCCAGGAAGTGCCCAAGCGGGTGGTGACCGAGGAGACGACGTTCACCCAGGAGCAGGCCAAGGCCGCGCTGCCGACCCGGCAGTACTGATCCCCGGCGGTCCCCGTCACCTCACCGTGGCGGGGACCGCTTTCCGCGCATCCACGAAGGCAGATCCATGACCGAACCGGTCGTCGACATGCGGGGCATCTCGGTGGAGTTCCCCGGCGTCAAGGCGCTGCAAGGCGTCGATTTCCGGCTGTTCCCCGGCGAGGTGCACGCCCTCATGGGCGAGAACGGCGCCGGCAAGTCCACCCTCATCAAGGCGCTCACCGGGGTGCACCGCCCGACCGGCCTGATCCGGTTGCGCGGCGACGAGGTCTCGTTCAACGGACCCGGTCAGGCGCAGGAGGCGGGGATCAGCACCGTCTACCAGGAGGTCAACCTCTGCGGCAACCTCACCGTCGCGGAGAACATCCTGCTCGGCCGCGAACCCCGCAAGTTCGGCCGCATCGACGGCCGGGCCACCCGCAAGCGCGCCGCGGAGCTGTTGGCGCGCATGGGCTTGAGCATCGACCCGGCCTCGGTGCTGGCCGACCACCCGATCGCCGTGCAGCAGCTGGTGGCCATCGCCCGTGCGGTCGCGGTGGAGTGCCAGGTGCTCATCCTCGACGAGCCGACGTCCAGCCTGGACGCGGGCGAGGTCGAGGAGCTGTTCCGGATCATGCGCGTGCTGCGCGACGAGGGCGTGGCGATCCTGTTCGTCTCGCACTTCCTGGAGCAGGTCTACCAGATCTCCGACCGGATGACGGTGCTGCGCAACGGCAGGCTGGTCGGCGAGTACCGCACGTCCGAGCTCAGCCGGTTGGACCTGGTGTCGGCGATGCTGGGCCGTGAGCTGGGCGTGCTGGAGGAGTTGGAGAAGCAGACCCACCCGGTGGACGACCGCCCGGTGCTGTTGCGCGCCAGCGGTTTGGGGCGCAAGGGCGCGGTCGAGCCGTTCGACCTGGAGGTGCGGGCGGGCGAGGTCGTCGGCCTCGCGGGCCTGCTCGGGTCGGGTCGCACCGAGCTGGCGCGACTGCTCTTCGGCGCGGACAAGGCCGACATGGGCACGCTGGAGTTCGACGGCAAGCCGCTGCACCTGCGCGGTCCGCGCCAGGCGATCTCGGCGGGCATCGGGTTCTGCTCGGAGGACCGCAAGGCCGAGGGCCTGGTGGCGGACCTGAGCGTGCGGGACAACCTGGTGCTGGCGTTGCAGGCCTCGCGGGGCTGGACGCGGCCGTTGCCCCGGCGCACCAAGGACGAGTTGGTGGAGAAGTACGTGTCCATGCTGGACATCCGGCCCGCGACCCCGGACACGCCGATCCGCAACCTCTCCGGCGGCAACCAGCAGAAGGTGCTGCTGGCGCGGTGGCTGGTGACCAAGCCGAAGCTGCTGGTGCTGGACGAGCCGACGCGCGGCATCGACGTGGGCGCGAAGGCTCAGATCCAGAAGCTGGTCGCCGAACTGGCGACCGAGGGGGTGGCGGTGGTGTTCATCTCCGCCGAACTGGAGGAGGTCGTGCGGGTGTCCGACCGCGTGGTGGTGCTGCGGGACCGGCGCAAGGTCGCCGAACTGCGCGGCACGGACGTGGACGAGGTCATGGCGCACATCGCGGGCGGGAGGGCCGCCGCGTGAACCGGCTGTGGTGGCCCTTGGGCGCGCTGGCGGCGCTGTTGGTGCTCAACGTCCTGGTGACGCCGTCGTTCTTCTCGCTGCGCATGCAGGACGGGCACCTGTACGGCAGCGTGATCGACATCCTGAAGAACGGCGCTCCGACGCTGCTGATCGCCCTGGGCATGACGCTGGTGATCGCGACCCGGGGCATCGACCTGTCGGTGGGCGCGGTGGTGGCCATCGCCGCCGCCGTGACCTGCGAGTACATCGCCGGGTCGGGTGACCCGGGCAGCGCCTCGACGGCGTTGGTGGGCATGGCGATCTCGCTGGGCCTGTGCCTGGTGCTGGGGCTGTGGAACGGGTTCCTGGTCGCCGTCCTGCGGATCCAACCGATCGTGGCGACCCTGGTGCTGATGACGGCCGGGCGCGGCATCGCGATGCTGATCACCGACGGCCAGATCATCACCGTGAACAACGAGACCTACCGGGCGGTCGGCGCCGGGTTCGTGCTGCTGCCGCTGGCGATCCTGATCAGCGTGGCGGTGCTGGCCCTGGTGGCGGTGACGACCCGAAAGACCGCGCTGGGCCTGCTGATCGAGTCGGTCGGCGTGAACCCGGAGGCCAGCCGGCTCGCGGGCGTGCAGTCGCGGACGATCATCTGGACCGTGTACGTGTTCGCGGCGCTGTGCGCGGGCGTGGCCGGGCTGATGATCAGCTCGAACGTGAGCGCGGCGGACGCCAACAACGCCGGGTTGTGGATCGAGATGGACGCGATCCTGGCGGTGGTCATCGGCGGCACGTCGCTGGCCGGCGGCCGGTACTCGCTGACCGGCACGCTGCTGGGCGCGCTGGTGATCCAGACGCTGACCACCACCGTCTACACCGTCGGCATCGCGCCGGAGGTCACGCTGGTGTTCAAGGCCGTCGTGGTCATCGTCGTGATCCTCTTCCAGTCCCCCAAGGTGCAGTCGCTGTTCCGACGACGGCGACCCGCCCCGCCCGTGGCCGTGGCCATGACCCCGCAGGAGGTGGCGCGATGACCGCCCTGTCGATCTCCCGGGTGCCGTCGCGGCAACTGCCGGTCGTCGCCACGTTCGCGCTGTTCGTGCTGACGTTCGGCGCCGGGTCGGTGTCGTTCGAGAACTTCGCCTCCGGGCAGGTGTTCGCGAACCTGTTCATCGACAACGCGCACCTGATCCTGCTCGCGGTCGGGATGACGTTCGTGATCCTGACCGGCGGCATCGACCTGTCGGTCGGATCGGTGCTCGCGCTGTCCACGATGATCGCGGCGGCGGGCGTGAAGGCCGGGTGGCCGGTGCCGCTCGTGATCGTCCTGGTGCTGCTGACCGGATCGGTGCTGGGCCTGCTGATGGGCCTGATGATCCACAAGTTCGACGTGCAGCCGTTCATCGTCACGCTGGCCGGGATGTTCCTGGCGCGCGGGGCGTGCTTCCTGATCAGCGTCGAGTCCATCAGCATCAAGGACAAGGCCTACCGGGCGCTGGGCATGGAACGGATCGCGCTGGGCGGCGGGGTGTCCATCACCAACAACGTGCTCATCGCCGTGGTGGTGCTGGTGGCGGCGATGTACGTGCTGCACCTGACTCGGTTCGGGCGGACCGTGTACGCGCTGGGCGGCAGCGAGCCCTCGGCGCGGCTGATGGGGTTGAAGGTCGGGTTCACCAAGGTCGGCGTGTACGTGGTGAGCGGGTTCTGCTCGTCGCTGGCGGGCCTGGTGTTCTCCTTCTACACCGCTTCCGGGTACGGGCTGCACGCCGTGGGCATGGAGTTGGAGGCCATCGCGGCGGTCGTCATCGGCGGGACGCTGCTGGCCGGCGGCTCGGGGTACGTGCTGGGGTCCGTGGTGGGCGCGCTGGTGCTGGGCACGATCCAGACCATCATCAGCTTCGACGGCACGCTCAACTCGTGGTGGACCAAGATCGTGATCGGGGCGCTGCTGCTGGCGTTCATCGTGCTGCACAGGTTGATCGTGCGGCGCACAGCGACCTGATCGGGCGGGGTGGCGCTCGGGCGGACGAGCGCCACCCCCACTCTTCTAGAACTTCTCGATCGCGATGGCGTCGTAGGTCGTGGTCGGCGTCGGCGTGGTGCTGAACCGGCCGTTGACCAGGTAGAAGCGGTTGCCCCAGGCGGCGACCGTGGCCGGGACGTCGAAGCGCGGGTCGGTGCGCTGGGTGACGACCCTGGCGCTGGAGGCATCCGCGCTGAGCTCCAGCTTCGTGAACAGGTTGACCCGGTTCTGCACCACGTAGAGGTCGCGGCCCTCGCGGAGCAGGCCGTCGTTGCGCGTCAGCAGGACGCCGCCGAGGTCGATCTCCTTGGTGACGCCGTGGTGGTCGACGCGGAAAAGCTTGCCGGTGGACGTCTGGCCGATGATGAACCCGGACCCGTCGGGCGTGGTGACGATGCCGTTGGCGTTGGCGACGTCCGGGATGTCCACCATGTCCCCGGTCAGCGGCACGCGGGTGACGTCCTGGGGAGCGGGCAGCTCGCCGCACGGCCCCAGCGGCAGCCGGTAGAGGGTGGGTTCGTCGGAGTCGGTGAGCCACACCGCGTCCCGGGTGATCACCAGGTCGTTGACGAAGGACTCGCCGTCGAACAGCCGGTAGCTCGCGATCGTGCGGCCGTCGCGGGCGTCGAGGACCCGCACGTCACCACCGGTTCCGCCGGCCACGAACAGGCGCAGGCGGGCCGAGTCCACCTTGATGCCCAGCGAGGGCGTGCCCGGCCCCTTGGCCAGGACGCGGCCCCGGCCGGTGGCGAGGTCCACCGCGTAGATCGAGCCGTCGGCGCGGGAGCCGAAGTAGGCCGTGGGCCAGGCCCCGATCGCGATGCCCTCCGGCATGAACCCGTCGGGCAACGGGAACCGCGTCGGGAACGGCGTCGCCGCGGCGGTCGCGGGCATGACCACGGACGCCCCCAACGCCGCCGCTGCCGCCAACACGGAGCGCCTGCGCATGATGTCTCCCCTTCGTCGTCGGATGTCCGCGCCAGTCTCGCCGGCGGGCGGTCGCGACCTCCAATACCGGTGCGGTCTGGCGACATATCCTGCGGGCATGTCGATCGACCTGCGGCTCATGCGCTACGTGGTGGCGATCGCCGACGAGGGCGGGTTCCAGCGGGCGGCGGACCGGCTGCGGGTGGCGCAACCGGCGCTGAGCCGGCAGGTCGCCCACCTGGAACGCACCCTGGGGGTGGAGCTGTTCACCCGCCGCCCGACCGGGCTGACCGACGCCGGTCGGGTCTTCACCGAGTCGGCGCGGCGGATCCTGGCCGAGGCGGACCGGCTGCCCGTCGTGACGCGGGCAGCCGGGCGGGGTGAGTTCGGGACGGTCCGGCTGGGGCACGTGGTCAGCGCGTCCTTCGACGCGGTGCCGCGCCTGGTGGAGGTCGTGGGGCGGAACTACCCCGGGGTGACCGTGGAGACGACGGAGACGTGGTCGACGGAGTTGGCCGACGGTCTGGTGTCCGGGCGCTTCGATGCTGCTCTGTCGCGGAGCATCCCGGCTGATCCGGCGTTCGACCGGGTTTCGGTGGAACGCGAGGAGCTGGTCGTGGTGGTGGACAACGGACATCGTCTGTCCACTGTAGACAAGGTGACGCCGGAGGATTTGGCGGACAGCCGGGTGTTGTTGTCGCCCAGGCACTTGCCGACCTGGCGGGCCACCGTCCTCGGCGCGCTGGTGCCTGGGGCCGAGGTGCAGGATTCGCGCATGCCGGGGTGGCGACGGTTCGACGAGCTGACCTCGGAGACGTTCGCGGTGGTCACCCGGACGGTCGGCGAACACCGTCCACCGGGGACGGCGATGCTCCACTTCGTCGACCCGCCGGAGGTGGGCCTGGACCTGGTGTGGCACCGGGACACCGTCTCGCCGGCGCTGGGCCTGCTCGTCGCCCTGGTGGTCGACGGTTGCTGTTAGAAACTACATAGGACACCGGCCCAGAGTGGTTGGCAGGCAATCGATGCCTGACTTTCACGAGGGGGAAGACCAGTGATCCGCAAGCTTCTCACCGTCCTGAGCGGCGTGGCCGCAGCGGGGGCCGTGGTGGCCGCACCGGCCGCCGCCGCGCAGGACGTGCAACGTTACGACTCGACCGTGTCCGTCAAGGCGTGGGGCGACTGTCCGGACGGACGGTCGTGCATCTTCGCCGAGCTGGGTGGCGGGCGGCCGTTCGCGCACTTCGCCAACGGGGACGGGGACCTGGCCGACTCGTCCGGGCCGCGCGGGATGAACAACCGGACGCAGAGCGTGTGGAACCGCACCGGTCGGGACTGGTGCTACTACGATCACGGCGGCTTCAACACCCTCATGTTCGTCGTGGAGCCGGGGTTCCAGGGTGACCTCATCCCCGATCACCGCAAGCGCGTGACCTCGTTGCGGCCCTGCCCGTGACCCCAGGGCACCGCGGCCGGGTGGTGGCGCCCGACCGCGGTGCCGCGCAGGACCTCGGTGTGCAGGTCGCGCAGGCGCGCGGACGGTTCGACGCCCAGTTCGGCGACGAGGGTGTGGCGGAAGGCGGCGTAGGCGTCCAACGCCTCGACCACCCGGCCCGCCGAGGCCAGCGCCGCCATCAGCTGACCGCGCGGCCGTTCCCGCAGCGGGTGCTCGGCGACCAGGGCGGCGAGTTCGCCGACCAGGCTCGGACCGCGCCCGAGCAGCAGGTCCGCGTCGATGCGGTCCTCCAACGCCGCCATGCGGTCCTCGTCGAGCACGGACGCCAGGTGCGCCGCGCCCCGCACCTCGGCCAACGCCGGCCCCCGCCACCGCGCCAGCGCGACCCGCAGCCGCGCCGCACCGGACCGCACGTCACCGCGCGCGAGCATGCCCCGAGCGGAGGCCACGTCGTGCCGAAACGCCTGGTGCTCCAGCTCCGTTGCCGACGCCCGCAGCACGTACCCGGGTCGCGCGGTCCCGATGCGGTCGCGGCCCAGGACGCGGCGCAGCCGCCAGATGATCGCGTGCAGCTGCGGTGTGGCCGACGCCGGCGGGGCGTGCCCCCACAGCTCCTCGGCCATGCGGTCGAGCGTGACGACCTCGTTGGCGTGCGCGGCGAGCGTCGCCAGCACCACCCTGTTCTGCGGCGCGCCAACCGGGACCTCCCACCCGTCCCGTTCCAACCGCACCGGCCCCAGCAGCCTGAACAGCCACATCCCGCACCCCCCGGCAGGTCCGTGTCCGCTCCCCCACTGTGGCACGGCCGGGCGGCCGGATGGCAGTGCGTCACCCGATCGAGGAAGGCGGCCAGACGCGCCTAAGTGCGCTCGGCCCACCAGCGCGCCTTTCTTTGGCGCGCGCAGCGCGCGGTGGTCTGACCACAAACCGAGGGCTTCGGTTCCCCCACCGTATGGCCTGCCCGAAGGGCTACCACAGATTTCCCGGGGTGCAGCCGAAACTTTTTGCGAGGAACGAGCAAAAAGTTTTAGCGGCACCCCGGGAACTCTGTGGTTGGCTCCGCCAGGCCATGCGGTGGGGGAACCGACGCCCGTCCCCCCATCGGTGGTCAGCCCGCCGGCGAGGCGCTTGAGAGCGCGCAGCGCGTTCGGCGTGAGAGCGAAGCGTTCGCTTGTAAAGATCTTGAAGAGCTTAAAAGAGCCTCGCCGGCGGGCAGACCGCCAAGGATGGACACAACTACAAGGGCGGGGGCTTCTTGCTTGTGTCATCCCCGTATGGCCTGGCGGAGCCAACCACATTTTCCGGGGGTTGCCGCTAAAACTTTTTGCTCGTTCCTCGCAAAAACTTTCGGCTGCAACCCCCGGAAAATGCGGTAGCCCTTCGGGCAGGCCATACGGGGATGACACAAGCAAGAAGCCCAAGTTGAGTTGTGTCCCCCTCGGCGGACTGCCCGCTCGGCAAGCCGAGGCCGGCTTCGCCGACCTGTGCTGTGTGCAGCTTGCGGTGACGGTTGGGCGGCTGGTCCGCGTGGCTGGCGGCGCGGTCAGGAGGGTGACCGCGCCGCCGTCGTCAGAGCAGTTTGTCCTGTGTGATGGGTAGGTCGCGGATGCGGCGGCCTGTTGCGTGGTGGATCGCGTTGGCGATGGCGGCGGGTACGCCCGTGATGGGGGTTTCGCCGAAGCCCTTCGTGCCGTTGGGTGAGGCCGGGTCGGGCTTGTCGATGAAGATCGCCTCGATGTCGGTCGGGGTGTCCGCGTTGACCGGGAGCAGGTACGTCGACAGGTTCGGGTTCACCGTGCGGCCCGTTCTGCGGTCGATCACCGTGTGTTCGGACAGCGCGTAGCCGATGCCCCAGGTCACGCCGCCGATCACCTGGCCGCGCGCGGTGGTGCGGTTGAGGACTCGGCCCAGGTCGTGGGCGGTCACGGCGCGGGTCACGCGCACTCGGCCGATCCACGGGTCTACCCGGACCTCCACGAACACGACGCCGGTGGTGTAGCCGGGGGCGTTGATGTGCCGGCCCGTCGCCGTCACCGGGCGGCCGTAGCGGCCCATGACGCCCTCGTAGCTGTCGCGGCGGTCGCGGTCGGCGTTGTCGAACAGGAAGCCGTTCTCGATCACGACCCGTTCGACCGGGGTGCCGTGCAGCGGGGACCGGGGATCGGCGACCGCCAGCGCGACCACCTGCTCCCGGGCCGTGCGGGCCGCCTTGTCCACCGCGACCGACACGCTGGGCACGGTCACCGACGCCGCCGAGAACCCGGCCGCCGGGAAGTTGGTGTCCCCCAGTTCGAAGTGCACCCGCCCCATCGGCATCCCCAGCGACTCCGCCAGCATCTGCGTCATCACCGTGTACGTGCCGGTGCCGATGTCGTGCGTGGCGCTGCGGGCCACGGCCCGGCCGTCCACGCCGATCTCCACCACCGCGTTGGCCTGCCGCGACCGGTACGTGTGGGCCTCGGTGGCCATCCCGTACCCGATGAACTCCCGGCCGTCGCGCATCGACGACGGGCGGGGGTCGCGCCGTGCCCACCCGAAGGCCTCCGCCGCCCGCCGCGCGCACTCGGCGAGGTTCGCGTTGCCGATCGGGCCGCCGGTCTCGGGGTGGACGTCGGTGTAGTTGCGCAGCCGCAGCTCCACCGGGTCCATGCCGATCTCGTAGGCCAGCTCGTCCAGGGCGCTCTCCAGGCCGAACAGCGGCGGCCCTTCCGGTGAGCGCATGAAGTGCGGGGTGGAGATGTCCAGGCGCACGCCGTGTTGCCGCACGTGCAGGTCCTTGATGTCGTACAGCAGCCAGGACGTCTCGCTGGTGTTGAAGATGCGGTGCTCGGTGCGCGAGAGCTGCTGGTTGCTGAAGCTGTGCAGCGCGGTCAGCTTGCCCTCGCGCGTGCCGCCCAGCGCCACCCGGTGGAAGAACTGCGCCCGGTAACCCGACGCGGTGTACATCTGCGCCCGGGTCAGCACCAGCTTCACCGGCTTGCCGACGATCCGCGCGACGGCCGCCGTGAGCACCGTGTGCGGCCACACCGGCGCCTTCGCCCCGAAACCGCCGCCCAGGTACGGGGCGAGCACGCGGATGTTCTCCGGCGGCATACCCAGCGCCTTGGACACCACGCCCTGCGTGAGGTTGATGCTCTGCGTGGAGTCGTGCAGGGTGAGCTTGTCGCCCTCCCACACCGCCACCGTCGCCGACGTCTCGATCGGGTTGTGGTGGTGCACCGGGCTGGTGAACGTGTGGTCCACCTTCACCTCGGCGCGCTCCAGGGCCGCGTGCGCGTCGCCGAGGATCACTTCGTACGGACCCTCGGGACCCGGAGGGGGCAGGAAGTCCTCGCCTGGGGCGTCCTCCAGCGCGATCTGCGCCGGTTCCACCTCGTACCCGACCTCGACCAGGTCCGCGGCCTCGCGCGCCTGCTCCAGCGTCTCCGCCACGACGTACGCGATCGGCTGGCCGTCGTGGTGGATCCGCGTGTCCTGCAACGGCATGAACCCCTTGGGGTACGGAGCCGTCGGCACGGTCAGGCGGGGCATGTTCAAGTGGCTGAACACAGCGAGGACACCAGGCGCAGCCAAGGCCCGCGAGACGTCGAACGACGTGATCCGCCCCCGCGCGATGGTGCTGGTGGCCAGGTAGCCGTGCACCACACCGGGCACATGCGTGTCCGCGGCGTACTTGGCGCCGCCGGTGACCTTGGCGTACCCCTCGACCCGGGGGACGGCACGCCCGACGGGGCTGTTCATCGCACACCCCCGAGGTCGTGCAGGACCCGGCTCACCGCACGCTGCAACAACTCGACCTTGAACGCGTTGTGCTTCCGCGGTACCGCGCCCGATACCGCGGCACGACACGCCGCCTCGATGGTCGAATCGTTGAGCTCCTTGCCGCGCAAAGCGTCCTCGGCCGCGAACGACCGCCACGCCTTGGTCGCCACGCCGCCGAACGCCAGCCGCACGTCCCGGACGTGCCGGCCGCGCAGGTCCAGCGCCGCCGCCACGGACACCACGGCGAACTCGAAGCTCGCCCGGTCTCGCAGCTTCAGGTACTTCGACTTCCCGGCGAAGTGCGAGAACGGCAGTTCCACGCCGATGATCAGCTCACCGTGGTCCAGCACGTGCTCCCGGTGCGGGGTGTCCCCCGGCAGCACCTGCAAGTCGCCGAACGGGATGCGCCGCTCGCCGCGCGGCCCCGACGTCAGCACCACGGCGTCCACGGCCAGCAACGACACGCCCAGGTCACCCGGGCTCACCGCGATGCAGTGGTCGCTGCCGCCGAACACGGCGTGCCACCGGTTCTCCCCGTCCAACGCCGAGCACCCGCTGCCGGGCACCCGCTTGTTGCACGGCGACGCGGCGTCGCGGAAGTACCCGCACCGGGTGCGCTGCATGAGGTTCCCGCCGATGGTCGCCATGTTGCGGATCTGCGGCGACGCCGAGGCCAGCAGCGCCTCGGACACCACCGGGAACCGCTGCCGCACGAAGCGGTGCGCCGCCACGTCGGCCATCCGGGCCCAGCCGCCGACGCGCACGTTCCGCGCGCCGATGGTGACCTTGTCCAGCCCCATGCCGTTGACGTCCACGAGCCGGTCGTGGGACTGCGCGCCGTCGCGCATCAGGTTGAGCAGGTCCGTCCCGCCCGAGACGAACGCCGCACCCGGGCGCTCGACGACCAGCCGGACCGCGTCGGCGGGGTCCTTGGCCCGCACGTACTCGAAGTTCTTCACGGGCGCTTCTCTTTCGCCGCGTCGCGCACGGCGGCCACGATGTTGGGGTACACGGCGCAGCGGCACAGGTTGCCGCTCATCCACTCGCGGATCTCGTCCACCGAGCCGGTGTGCCCCTCCTCGACCACCGCCACGGCCGACATGACCTGGCCGGAGGTGCACGCGCCGCACTGGAAGGCGTCGTGCCGGATGAAGGCCTCCTGCACCGGGTGCAGCCGGCCGTCGCGGGCCAGGCCCTCGACCGTGGTGATCTCCCGGCCCTCCTGCATCACCGCGAGGGTGAGGCAGGACTTGACCCGGCGGCCGTCCACGTGCACCGTGCACGCGCCGCACTCGCCCCGGTCGCAGCCCTTCTTCGCGCCCGTCAGGTCCAGCCGTTCCCGCAGAGCGTCGAGCAGCGTGACGCGTGCCTCGACGGTGAGGGCGTGCGGCTTCCCGTTGACCCGCAGGGTGATCGGAACGCCGGTGGCGGCCTCCGCCTGCGTCGGGGCCGCCGTGGCGGTGAAGGCGGGCTGGGCGACCGCTCCCGCGACGGCCGCGCCACCCGCCTTCAACACCGTCCTGCGCTTGTGCCGGGAAGTCCCGGCTTCTTCACTCATGATCCTCTCCTGTTGCCGATGGACAGTTCGGCCTCGGGGAACTGCTCGGCGGGCGAAGTGCCGCCCGAGCGTTCAGTGCCGCTGGACCGCACCGGTGCGGCCTTGCACAGCAGCCAGTACACGCCCCCGGCGAAGGCGAACGGCACGACGCAGCTCAAGTCCACGCCGCCCGCCAGGTCGGCCAGGGGTCCGATGTAGACGGAGTTGTTGGCGAACGCGAAGCCCAACGCCACGGCCGGGAGGAACGCCGCGAACGCGCGCGGGTCGAACCCGCCCGCGAACCAGTAGCGGCTCCGACCCAGCAGCTCTTCCGGGGCGTAGCGACCGCCGCGCAGCGCGAAGCCGACCAGCATGATCGCCGACCAGGGTGCGATCAGCAGCAGGAGGAAGAGGATGAACGTGGAGATCGAGTCGATCGCGTCGTAAACCACGGCGCCCAGGTACAGCACGAGGACGCCGACAACGGCCACCACCACGGTGCAGGTGACGCGGGAGGCCTTGCGGAACAACGAGTTCGCCGTGACACCGGCGGCGTAGACGCACAGCGCGCCCTGCGGCAGCGTCCCGAAGAACCCGAAGACGATGACGAACGCGGTGAACCAGCTCGGCACGGTGTCGGTCAGCCCGATCACCCACGGCACCGAGTGGTCGGTGATCATCGTGCTGGCCATGATGCCGATGAGCAGGGCGATGGCGTTGCTGAGGAACATGC
This sequence comes from Saccharothrix sp. CCNWYY140, assembly GCF_037401995.1. NCBI lineage: Bacteria > Bacillati > Actinomycetota > Actinomycetes > Pseudonocardiales > Pseudonocardiaceae > Saccharothrix > Saccharothrix sp. CCNWYY140. The sequence continues at coordinate 24,114 of NZ_JBBEGC010000019.1, read as the reverse complement.
CGACGCCGTTCCACCACACTGCCTGCCGGTCGGTGGTGCCCGGACGCAGGTGGCGGGAGTAGTCGCCCTGGAGGGTGGCGTAGGTGATCGGCACGGTCACGCCGAAGCTCACGCCGAGCAGCCACGTGCGCCAGAAGTCGCCCAGGATCGGCTCGCCGGCCACGCCCGCGTCGAACCCCGGCAGCAGCGCGGCGACCAGGCCCGCGAGCACCAGCCCGCCGATCACCGTGACGGTCTTGTAGGTGGTCAGCAGGGCGCGGTAGCCGAAGATCGCCACCAGCACCACCGCCAGCGCGACCGGCAGCACGACCACCACCAGGTCGCCCCACCCGACCAGGCGCTGCAACGCCGCCACCACGGCGGTCGCACCCGTCCACAGCGCGATGGCGAAGAAACCGATCGCAACGCACAACGTGATCAGCGTGGTCACCAGGCGGCCCCGCACGCCGAAGTGCGCCGCGCTGGACACGGCGTCGGTCGCGCCGGTGCGCATGCCGAACCGGGCCAGCGGGGCGAACACCAGGGTGCCGATGAGCAGCCCGACCAGGGCGGACGTCACGCTGCCCCACCAGCCCAGGCCGAAGCTCACCGGCACCGACCCGAGCACCACGACACCGAAGGAGAACTGGGCGGAGTGCCAGATCCACAGGAACTCGTGGGGTCTGGTGGTGCGCTCGGCGGGGTCGACCAGCTCGTGACCGGTCTGCGACTCGGACATGCGGCCTCCTCGGGGGGCGGGGGGAACGGGGGATGACCCCGTCCCGCGGCGGGGGAAGCCGCGGGACGGGGTCGGGTCTTCTCAGGACAGGGGGTAGGGCAGCGCGTCACCGTTCAGCGGCGTCACCTTCAGCGAGCCGCAGACCGGGCCGGACACCTGGTCCCCCGTGGTCAGTTCGAACGTGGAGTGGTGCAGCGGGCAGGTGATGCGCAGCTTGCGGTCGTTGACGTAGCCGAACAGCAGCCTGCCCTTGCGGTGCGGGCACTCGGCCTGGGTCAGGAACCGCTGTCCCCGCACCTCCACCAGCAACAGGTCGCCGTTGAGCTGCCGCACGGACACGCCGTCCTGCCGCCGCGGCAGCGGCTGGACCGGCGGCACGTCCCCGACGGCCGCGGCGGCGCCCGGAGCCACCGCGACCTCGGCCGGGGGCACGGCGTCCGCCCGGTCCGGCGACGGCACGGTGTCGGCCGTCTCCGGCGGCCGAACCGTCCCGGCCCGCTCCGGGGACGGGGTGGTCCCCGCCCCCGCAGCCGGCACCGCTTCGCCGTTCACCCGGCCGGTCACGGCCCCGGCGGTCACCCGACCTCCTTGGCCCTGGCCACCGCCGCGTCGACCGCCTCGGCCACCACGGCGCTGGTCAGCTCCACGCCGGCCCACACCTTGCGCAGGTCCACGCCCTTCTCCTGGTCCAGCTCGCGGATGGCGGTCTGCATCTGCTTGCTGTGGAAGGCGTCGATGTAGAGGTGCTCGGTGTAGTACCGGTCCTGCTCCAACCCCAGCCGCTTGCCCGCCGCCGCGAAGCTGCGGAAGGCGTAGAGCACGCTGGACTCGAAGTAGGAGTAGGCGCCGAGGAAGTAGTCCGGCTCCGGTGCGCGGGCCGCCAGCCAGTAGAACAGGTTGACGAAGCCCAGCACCGGGTCCGCCGCCCGGTCCACGTGGTGGTCCAGGTCGGTGGGCAGCCCCAACTCGGTGAGCAGCTTGGCGTAGAGCCCCGCGTGCTCCTGGTCGTCGTTGCCGCAGCCGAACTCGTCGATCAGCACCCGGAACACCGCCATCCGCGACCGCGACGGCAGCCGGGGGATGATCGCCAGCAGCGACTGCGACTCGATGAGCCCGTCCACCGCGAACTGCGAGACGATCTCCTTGAACTGGGCCAGGTTCGCTTCCTCGGTGATGAACAGGTCGCTCTCGGAGGGGTGGGCCTCCTCGTCGGCCAGCTTCTCGCCCAGCGCCTTGACCAGCTCGCCGCGCGAGGCGAAGGCGGGCGCCGCCGCCTCCAGCTCGTCGGCCCGCCGGACGAAGAACTCGCGTTCCAGCTGGCGGATCTCGGCGTACTCGGCGGCGGAGGGCACCGAGCGGTTGAGCCGGAACAGCCTGCGCGCGTCGCTCATGCCGCCGCCACCTTCTCCGGCACCACTTGCGCGGTGGAGATGACACCGCGCCGCATCAGCTCTTCCTTGAGCGGCCGGTACCACTGGTCGCCGAACAGCCCGTAGGCCTCGCAGGCGGCGTTGATGCGGTCCTGCAACTCCGGCCGCGGGTCGGTGAGCATCTCGTTGCACAGGGCCGGTTCCAGGTTCAGCAGCGGACCGATGAACCCGGCGATGCCGGTGACCTGGAGCAGGAGGTTCTCCCAGCCCTCGAACACGGGGATGCCGGTGTGCGCCCGGGTCATGGCGTTGGTGTAGTCGGCGGAGCCGCTGGACTCCTTGATGCCGACGATGCCGGGCAGCTTGCAGATCCGCAGCAGGGTGTCCAGCTCGATCTTGTTGCCGGACACGGCTTCCTCGTTGTAGAGGAAGATCCCGACGCCGACCGCCTCCCGGATGGTCCGGAAGTGCTCGACGATCTGGTCCTGCGTGACGTCCGGCCCGTACGGGGTGGTCACGACCACCGCGTCGACGCCCGCGTCCACCGCCACCTTGGCCCGCGCGACGACCTCCGCGGTGGTGGGCAGCTGGATGCCCGACAGGACGGGCAGGCCGCGGGAGTGCTTGACGGTGTAGGTGACCACGTCCACCCACTGCCGGTCGGACAGCTTCCAGCCCTCGCCGGTGCTCAGCGCCGGCATCAGGCCGTCGACCTTGCCCTCCAGGGACCCGATCAGGCTGTCCACGTCGGACTCGGAGACCTCGCCGCGGGCGTCCAGCGGCGTGACCAGGGGAACGATCGTGCCCCGGTAGCTCATGCCCCACCTCCCACTCGCAGGACCAGCGACTGCTTGTAGAGACCTTCCAGCGGCTGCGGGAACGCCGACTCGACGTCGGGCAGCTGCCCCAGCGGCAGGTCGTCCCGGGCGGTCAGCTCCGGGTCGACGGTGTAGAGCGTGCCGCCGCGGTTGAGCACCACCGCGACCGTGAGCCGGTTGCGCAGCGACAACCCGGCCAGTTCGGGGGACTCCAAGCCGCGCTTGAGGTCCTCCTCGGTGTAGCCGATCCGGTCGATCTTCATCTCGGTGTGCAGGACGTCCATGAACGGGTAGTAGGCGTCCTGCTCCGCGCGGCTGTAGCCCCACACCAGGTCGTCGCACGCGCCGACCTGCTCCAGCGGCATCACCGCGCCGGTGGCCAGGCGGGCGACGAAGAACGCCTTCGCGCGCCGCCGGGTGGCCTCGTCCGCGCTGTTCATCGCCATGAACAGCGACGCGTCGATGATCGCCTCACCACTCATTGCGGTTCAGCACCTCGCGCATGGCGGTCATGGCGGCGGCGAACATCTCCGGCTCGCGGGCCAGCGCCAGGCGCACGTAGCGCTCGCCGCGGGCCGGCTCGTGCCAGAAGAAGTACGTGCCGGGCAGCACGTAGACCTCGTTCTCCAGCAGCTTCTCCTGGAGGCGGGACGCGGTCAGGTGCTCGGGCTTGACGCGGAACCACGCCACGCTGACGTTGACCACCGGCTCGACGTACTCCAGCACGTCGCCGTCGAGGGCCTCCTTGGCCAGCCTGCGGTTCTCCGAGATGACGTTGCGCACCGAGGCGAAGTTGTCCTCGATGGAGTCCTCGACGTAGTTGGCGACCATGTTGAGCACGAACGGCGAGACGTTGAGCAGCACCGAGGTGTGGAGGTTGTAGACCTCCTCCTGGATGTCGTCGCTCGGGGTGATCATGGCGCACTTGGCGTCCTGGATCGGCCACGTCTTGCCGGTGTCCTCGATCGCCAGGTAGGTCACGCCGGAGCTCTCCAGCAGCTCGTAGATGTCCACCCGGCCGATGCGCTCGTCGGCCAGGGCGAACGCGGCGAAGCAGTGGTCGATCAGCAGGACCTTGTTGTGGTCCACGCAGAACCGCACGACCTCCTCGAAGCCGCTGCGGCCGTCCTTGAGCAGGCTGAACCCGGTGGGGTTGTTGGGGTCGACCAGGAACAGCGCGTCGGTCTTGACCTCGCGGACGAGGTTGTCGTAGATGCTCGACACGTCGTGGATGTTGGTCTCGTCGATCGGCCGCACGTCGACCTGCATGTTCTTGAGCAGGTCCACCAGGTTGTCGAAGCACGGCTCGACCAGCGTGACCGACAGGTTGCGGTTCTTGAGGAACATCGCCGCGACCATCGTCGAGATGCTGGCCGCGTAGGAGAGCATGGTCTTCTGCTTGGGCACGTTGGGCTGCTTGTGCAGCCGGAAGAACGCGTCGATGAAGCGCTTCTCGTAGTAGGACTGGAGACCCTGCTCTGCCTCGTACCACAGCTCCGGTAAGCTCGCGACGATCTTCTCCTGGCTGCGCGACTGCCGCTGGTGGGTGTGCGCGTCGGCGAGGTTGAACCGGGTCTTCAGCGCGAGGATCTCGTGCTGGGTCAGGTCGACGAAACCGCTGACGTCGGGCGTGGTGGTCGTGGTGTCCGTACTGGTGCTCATCGAGGAATACCCCCAGGATAGTTTTCGACACAGACGAGCACCGGGAACCGAATCGTCCCGGTCGATTTCAGTGATCGGAAAGCAAGCGAGTGACAGGTGGACAAGTCCGCCGATCCCCCGTTTCGGTGTCTGACTCTCCGCTGCTGCGGCGTGTCCCACCGTAACCACGGTAACTCCGCCGTAACAATAACAAGCAGATCACGATTGATCCAGGACCGAAAGGCCGACTTTGCACCGCCGAGGGGTGCAACCTGCGCTTTTATTCACGCCATTGGATTTGGCTATGGGTGCGGATACGCGAAATCCCAGCCCTGGGGCCGGGATTTTGTCGCGAAGGACCGGCACCCGTGCGGCGAATACCGGCAATAGCTGGATCTTATGCGGCGGCGCGTTTGACCAGTTCGGCCACCACTTCGGGTTCGTCGCGGCTGATGACCGGCCAGCCCACACCGTAATCTCCCGCCCAGCTCACCTCGATACCGGGGTTCGCGTGATCGGACCCGTCCGGCAGGAACAGGTGGGGACTACAGTTCACCGTTTCGGTCGCGGAAATCGAGGCTTGTTCGGACAACAGTCTTCGAGCACGCCCGTCGTCCAAGGCCGCCGCGAGCGCCTTCACGTCCACGACGCCGGTGCTTTCGGCCACGTCGAGGATCACGTGGTAGTTGGCGATGCTGCGGCTCTGCGCCCAGAAGGCTCTGCGCAGCGCCAAATCCAGCGCTTCGGAGGCCGCGAATCCCTGTTCCTTGGCCGCCTGCACCGCTTCCAGCGCCAACAACGTGCTCGACGGGTAGAGCCAGTCCTTGTCCTGCCACAGCTGCCAGCCCGCCTCGGGTTCGAGGCTCGCGGTCCGGCCGACCTCGCTGTCGGTGCCGGTGCGCGGGCTGGGCTTGCGGTTCAGCAGTTCCAGCGGGAAGGCCCGGTGGTCGAAGGAGACCCGGTCCTCCAGCCCCAGCTCGCGCCGCGCCTTGTGCAGGCGGTGGACGGTGACGTGGGCGAAGGAGCACCAGATGTCGGAGAAGATCACGACGACCCCGGGTGGGGGCGTCAGGTCGTGCGTGGACATGATCACCTTTCCGGCCGACTAGCTGGTGAGGTCCGCGCGGACGGCGGCGAGTTCGGCTTCGTGGCGCTCCAGCACGACCTCCGGGTCGAGGTCCTCCGGCGGCAGCCACGGCGTCATGGTGGGGATCTTGCGCATGGCTTCCAGCAGGGCGTCCGTGCGACCGGAGGCGACCGGGCCGTGCGCGCTGAGCACCGTCTTCGGGTTGACCGCGCGGATCAGGTCGATCACCTTGTCGAACTTGTCCTGGTCCACCAGGGAGGTCCAGGGCGCGTTGGCGCGGGTGAACAGGGCCAGGCCGTCGTAGTAGTCGTTCTCGGCGACGTCCTCGGCGTGCGAGGCGAACTCCGGCAGCACGGCGCCGAAGCTGTCCGCGCTGAACAGCGTCTCCAGCTTCTGGTCGTACACCGCGATGGTGGACGGGGCGTCGTAGGCCGGCGGGCGCAGGATGGTGATCCGGCGGTCGCCCAGGTCCAGCGAACGGCCCGGGTTGACCGCGCGCACCCGGTGCTGCGGCACGTTCCAGTACTCGGCGAGGCGGTCCACCGACAGCTGGTTGGTGATCAGGGTCGCGTTGGGCGCGGCGGCCAGGATCTCGCGCAGGCTGCCCACGTGGTCGCGGTCGTCGTGGGTGACCACGACCCACTTCAGGTCCTTGGGGTCGACCAGGTTCCACACCGCTTGGTCGAACTGGCCCGCGTCGATCGGCAGGCCCGCGTCGATCAGGACCGGCTCGTGCGCTCGGATGAGGTACGAGTGCACGGGCAGCACGCCCGCCCCCGCGATGGGTAACTGCGAGGGCAGGACGAACACCTCGGGCGCGGCGTTGTAAGGCGTCAGCACGGCGTCTCACTTCCGGGTCGGGGCAGGAGTTGTCACTTGGCGATCTGGACCAGCACGGAGCCGGCGATGAGCAGCGCGACGCCGGCCAGGCGCGCGGTGGTGAGCTTGCGGCGGGGCAGGCGGAACAGGCCGTACTGGTCGATCACCGCGGAGGCCAGCTGCTGGCCGGTGACGGTGAACGCGACCGTGGTCGCCGCGCCGATCTCGGGGATGAGCAGGAAGGTGACCGTCACGTAGGCCGCCGCGCACGCGCCGCCCAGCCAGCCCCACCACGGCATCGCCTTGAGGCCGTCGAACTGCGGCTTGGGCGTCTTGTCGGCCGACCGCAGGACCGCGAGCACGATCGCGATCGCCAGCACGGCCACGATGAAGCTGACCAGGGCCACCGCGAACGGGGCGCCGAGGTCGGCGCGCAGCTTGGCGTTGATGGCGCCCTGCACCGGCAGCACGCCACCGGCGACCACGCCCAGCACCAGCCAGCCGGTCTGGCTGGCCAGGGCGGGCCGGGTGTCGGCGGGCGTGGCGGTGCCGGGACCGGCCTTGATGGCCTGGTTCTGGCCGCGCACGACGACCGAGATGCCGACGACGACGGCCGCCGCGCCGAGCACGATCAGCAGGTTCGGCGGCACCTGCTTGACCCCGATGAACCCACCGAGGTCGAGCACGAGCGAGGCCAGCATCTGGCCGGTCACCCACAGGCCGACGGTGGTCACCGCGCCCAGGCGGGGGATCAGCAGGATGCCGCTGGTGATGTAGAGGGGGCTGGCCAGGCCGCCGAGCAGGTGCCACCAGGTCGCGTCCCCGACCCCGCCCAGCGCGCCGAGGCTGCCGGTCAGGATCGCCACCACGGCCAGCAGTCCCGCGGCGACCGAGAGCTGGAGGGTCGAGGCCCCGTAAGGCGTGCCCACCGCCCGGTTGAGCTGGAGGTTCACCGAGGCCTGCACCGCCAGGAGGGTGCCGACCAGCAGCGCCGATGCGAGGAGAGCGAGGTACATGCCGGCTATACAAGCACTAAGTGGACGCGGTGTCCACTTAGTGGCTTCGAGGCCGTATGGTGGTCCGCATGTCGATCGAGGTCGCCTTTTCGGGCGGCGCGCGTCCCCGCGAGCGCGCCGACGCCGCGCGCAACCGCACGAAGGTGCTCACCGCGGCCGAGCGGCTGTTCGCCGAGGCGGGCGGCACGACCGAGGTCACGATGGAGGACATCGCGCGCGCGGCGGGCGTCGGCCGGGCCACCCTCTACCGCCGGTACCCGGACACGACGTCCATCGCGCAGGCCCTGCTGGACGCGCACGAGACCGAACTCCAGGACAAGATCCTCCGCGGCGCCCCACCGCTGGGTCCGGGCGCGCCGCCGCGCGAGCGGCTCAGCGCGTTCTACGCGGCGATGGCGGATCTGCTGGAACGGCACCTGCACCTGGTGCTGGGCGCCGAAACGGGACGTGCGCGGTTCCGCACCGGCGTGTACGCGTTCTGGCGCCGGCACGTGCAGCTGCTGCTGGCCCCGGACACGCCCCCGGCCGTGGTGGACGTGCTGATGGCGCCGCTCGCGCCCGAGCTGTACGAGTACCAGCGCCGGGTGCGCGGCCTGACCCCCGCCCAGATCGTCGCCGGGCTGACGTGGCTCAGCGCCCGCTGCCTCGACCGCTGAGCCGGGGGCGCTAGGTGGACACAGCGTCCACTTATGCCACTATGGGGTGGCCCGCGAGTGCCGCGAACACCTGGAAGGACGTTTATGGACAAGAGCAAGATCGGGATCGTCTTCGGCAGCCTCACGCCGCCGGAAGGGTTGACCGCGGGCGCGGCGCAAGCGGAGCGACTCGGTTTCGGCGAGGTGTGGTTCTCCGAGGACTGCTTCTTCACGGGCGGCCTGTCCGGCCTGACGCTGCTGCTCGCCGCCACCGAGCGGGTGCCCGCCGGCCTCGGCCTGGCCAGCATCGTGACCCGGCACCCGGCCGTGCTGGCGATGGAACTGGCGGGCCTGGCCCGCACCTACCCCGGCCGCGTGCGTGCCACCATCGGCCTGGGCAACGGTTTCTGGTTGCAGCAGATGGGCCTCACGCCCGAGAAGCCGCTGACCGCGGTCAAGGAGACGTTAGACGTCCTGCGCGACCTGCTGTCCGGGAAGAACGTCAACCGCACCACCAGCACCCACCACTACGGCGACATCAAGCTCGAGTTCCCGCCGGAGCAGGTGCCGGAGCTGTGGATCGGCGCGGTCAACGAGAAGGCCCTGCGCGCCTCGGGCGAGAAGGCCGACGGCGTCCTGCTGTCGGTGCTGTCCGGCCCCACCTACGTCAACTGGGCCCGCGGCCTGGTCGACGAGGCCGGCCGCGACCTGCCGCTGACGGCCTTCGTCCTGGCCGCCGTGGACGACGACGACCAGGCCGCCCGCGACGCCGTGCGCGGCGCCGTCGGCTTCTTCCTCAAGGCCGAGTCGCACACCGCGCTGGTCGGCCAGTCCCCGTTCGCGGAGGACATCCGCAAGCGCGTCGCGGCCCTCGGCCCGGACGAGGACCTGACCGTCGAGGACGAGTGGGTCGACGAGTTCGCCGTCGCCGGCAGCCCGGCCAAGGTCCGCGCGCAGTTGCAGGCGCTGCTGGACGCGGGCGCCACGTCGCTGGGCCTGTGGCTGTTCCCGCCGGACCAGGCCGCCACGCAGCTGGAGCGCATCGCGGGCGAGGTCCTCGCGGACTGACCGCCCCCTCGAGCTGACCGGTCCCCCCGACGCCGGTCAGGGGACGGCGTTCTGCCACGCGCCGGCGGAACGCCGTCCCTGTTCACCAGGAAGGGTGGTGCGCCGGTTCCGCCGCGCGCCACCGCTTCCCGGGCGCGCAGCATCGCGAACCGTGACACCACGGATCCGCGCCCTGCTGCGGGCGCTCCTCGCCGCCCTGACCGCCGTCGCCCTGCTCGTCGCGCCGCCGATCGCGTCCGCCGCGGTCGAGCCGCTGACCGACGAGGAGTGGGCAGCCCACGTCCAAGCCCTGGACGAGGCCGTCGAGCAGGCCAAGCGGGACGGCCGGTCCACCGACGTCCTGTACACCGAGGACGGCGACGGCCGCACGTGGCTGCCCTGGCGGGTGGCACAGCAGGTGGAAGTCGCCGAAGAGCTCTACGCCAAGGCCGCCGACGTGCCCTCGGACGGACGGGCGGTGCTGACCGGCGGTCTTCCGGGTGCGGGCAAGACGACCGTGCTCCAGGACAACCCGTTCGTCGACCCGGCGGACTACCTGGTGCTCAGCTCGGACGACGCCAAAGAGGTGATGTGCGAGCACGGCATGATCCCGCCGCTGGAGGACTTCGCCCCGATGGAGACCGCCGACCTGATCCAGCGGGAGGCCGCGTACTACGACAGCTGGTACCACTACGACTCTACCGAGCTGCCGCCGACGTTGGTGGACCACAGCGACCGTTAGTGCCGGAACGCCGCCCGGTAGGCGTTCGGAGTCGCGCCGACCACGTCCTTGAAGTGGTCGCGGAACGTCGTGGTGGAGCCGAAGCCGACCTCGGTGGCGATGCGGTCCACGGTGTGGGCGGTGGCTTCCAGCAGGTGTTGCGCGCGGCGGACCCGGGTGCGGATCAGCCAGCGGACCGGGGTGGTGCCGGTCTGCTCACGGAAGCGGCGGTTCAGGGTCCGGGTGCTCATGCCGGCGTGGGCGGCGATGGTGGCGGGGGTCAGGTCGGCGGTGGCGTTGTCCTCCATCCACCGCAGCAAGGGTTCGAACGTCGAACCGCGCGGCACGGGCGGGTGATCGGCCACCACGAACTGGGCCTGCCCGCCTTCGCGTTCCAACGGCATCACGGACAGGCGCGCGGCATCGGCGGCCACGGCCGAGCCGTGGTCGCGGCGGATCAGGTGCAGGCACAGGTCCAGGCCCGCCGCCGCGCCCGCGGACGTGAGGAACTGGCCGTTGTCCACGTACAGCACGGCGGGATCGACCTCGACGGCCGGGTGCAGCCGGGCCAGCACGGGCGCGGCACTCCAGTGGGTGGTCGCCCGCAACCCGTCCAGCAGGCCGGTGGCGGCCAACGTGAACGCGCCCGAGCAGATCGACGCGATCCGCACACCCGCTGCCGCCGCCTCGCGCAGGGCGGTGATCACCTCGGCCGGCACCGGGGTGGTGATGTCGGCGCGACCGGGCACGATCACGGTGTCGGCGGTGGCCAAGGCGTCCAGCCCCCACGGGGCGGTCAGCGTGAACGCGCCGGCGTCGACGGTCGGCGTGGTGGCGCAGATCCGGACGTCGTAGGCGGGACCGCCGTGGACCCGGGTGCGGGTGAACACCTCGATCGGCGTGGACAGGTCGAACGGGATGACCCCGTCCAGCGCCAGGACGGCCACGATGTGCATGGCGCCCACGGTAAGCGGTGGCGAGATCCCGTTGTCCCCTGTCCTCCGCGCCACTCCCCCGCAGCCAGCGCCGTTCCTACCTTCGAACCATGATCTACGTCGCCCCGATCCTGATCGGCCTGCTGTACGTCGCGCTCAACTCGTTCATCCCCGAACACCACCGCCGCCCGTTCAACGCCGTGTTCGTCGGCGGGGCCGGTGCCGCCTACCTCAGCGGCGGCGGCTTCGGGGTGTGGGAGTTCGCGTTCACCGTCCTGGCGACCTATGTCGCTTACCTGGGGCTGCGGTCGTGGAAGTTCATCGGCATCGCCTGGCTCCTGCACACCGCATGGGACTTGGCGCACCACGTCAAGGGCAACCCGATCGTCCCGTTCGCCGAGCACTCCTCGTTGGGCTGCGCGATCTGCGACCCGGTGATCGCCTTGTGGTGCTTCGCCGGCGGGCCGTCGCTCATCCGAGCCCGAGTGCGCGCCACACGCGGGTGAGGACCCGGTCGCGGCGGGCCGGGTCCAGGTCCTCGAACCCCGCCGTGACCAGGCCGTCGACCACGACGTCCAGGGTGTCGGCGACGACCTCCGGGTCCGCGACCCCCGACCGCGCCACCAGGCCGCGCAGGTGCGCGTCCCACCAGGCGTTGAAGTCGTCCAGTTCGGCGCGCAGCACGGGTTCGGCCGGCGCGGCGATCAGCAGCGACAGCCAGAACCGGTGCACCTGGTCCCCGGTGTCGGCCACGGCCCAACGCACCAGCGCCCACAACGCGTTGGGACCGTCCATCATCGCCCGTTCGGCCTGCGCCCGCCGCACCGCCAACTCACGGCGGACTGCGGTGCGCAGCAACTCGTCCCGACCCGGAACGTAGTGCGTCACAACGGATGTGGACGCCCCCATGCGGTCCGCGACGGCCCGGATCGTCACGGCCGCGAACCCGCGTTCGGCGGCGATGGCGACAACGGCGTCGGTCACCGCGGCGAGGCGGGCGGCGTGGTCGACCTGGCGGGGCACGCGGTGAGCCTACCTTGTCATAAAACACACGTTGTGCAACGCTCGTTGCATGAAGATCGTGGTGGTGGGCGCGGGGTTCGCCGGCGTGACCGCGGCCCGGGAACTGCACCGGGCGGGCGTGGACGTGACCGTGCTGGAGGCGGCGGACCGGGTCGGCGGGCGCGCGCACACCGTGACGTCGAGCCTGGGGACGGCCGTGGACCTGGGCGGGATGTGGCTCGGCCCGAAGCACCACGCCCTGTCCCGCCTGGCCGCCGAGTACGAGGTGACCACCTTCCCCACCCCGACCCAGGGCAGGCGACGCATCCTCGACGGCCGAATCACCAGCGCGTGGTCTGCATTGCTGGTCGGCGGGGTCGCGTTGCTGCGCCTCTCCTTACCGTCGACCGACGACCGCACCACCATCGCCCACTGGCTGTCCCGACTGCCCCACCCCGCCGCGCGCCGACTCGTGGAAGTCGTGGTGGCCGAAGCACTCGCCGCCGACACCGACCAGGTGACCAGGCAGGCGTTCGCGTCCGCGGTCCGCTCGTCGGGCGGGCTGGAGTCCATGCTCGGCGTCTCGGGCGGGGCGCAGGACTCCCTGCTCACCGGCGGCGCCGGCGCGCTGGTCGCACGGATCGCGGCCGACCTCCCGGTCCACCTGTCCCGCCCGGCGACCGCGATCACGCGAACCGACTCGGGCGTCGTGGTGGAGACGCCGGACGGTCCGGTCCGGGCGGATCACGCGATCATCGCCGTGCCACCGCCGGTGTCCGCCCTGATCCACCACGACCCGCCGCTGCCGCCGAGCCGTGCGCTGGTCGAGCAGAACACCGTGATGGGCGCCATTTACAAGGCGATCGCCGTGTACGAGCGACCGTTCTGGCGTGCTGCGGGCTTGAGTGGCGAGGTGATCTCCTTGACCGGCCTGGTGCCCGCGGTCTTCGACGTCTCACCCCCGGACGGGCCGGGCCACCTGGGTTTCCTGGTTCCCGGCCACCGCGCCCGAACCCTCTCCGAACTGTCTGTAGAGGACCGCAAAGCGACCCTCCTGGACACCGCCGCCCAAGCCTTGGGGCCGGCCGCGCTGACCCCCGTCGACTGGCACGAGAAGTCCTGGCACGACGATCCCCACGTCCAGGGCGGCTACTCCGCGCTCCCCCTCCCCGGCAGGTACGCGGCCACCCGCCAGTCCCCCACGCCCATCGGCCGTCTCCACTGGGCCGGCACCGAGACCTCCGACGCCTGGCCCGGCTACCTGGAGGGCGCGGTCCGCTCGGGCCTGCGCGCCGCCCGCGAGGTCCTGCAATCAGGCACCGAGGTCACTGGGCGACAGTGAGGCGCTGGGTGGCCAGCCACTGGTCGAACGTGGTCGGCGCGATGTGCGCGTCCTCGCCCGGCAGCAGCACGTTGCCCGCCATCTCCACCCCGATGGCCCCGTCCCACGTGGGCACGAGCGTCACCTCACGCCCCTGCGCCTGGTGCGTCCGCCGCGCCATGTCGATCAGGTCGTGCCGCTCCGGACCGGCCAGACCGGGGTGCATGCCCAGCGGTTCGCCGATCGCGACCTCCGCCAGGAACTCAGCCACGTCGACCGGCGCGACCGGCTGCACCAGCAGGGGCGGCAGGGTGGCCACGCCGTCGCGCTCGGTCCAGCCCGCGACCATCGCGGCGAAGTCGTGGAACTGGGTCGCGGGCACGATGCTCCACGGCACGCCACCGGCCTGGACCAGCCGTTCCTGCTCGCGCTTGCCGTAGTAGTGCGCGTTGCCGTCGACGCCGTGGATGCCCACGATCGACAGCAGCACGTGGTGGCGCACGCCCGCACGCCGTTCGGCGGCGAGCAGGTTGGTGGTGGCGGTGCCGAAGAACTCGACCACCGTGTCCCGGTCGACGGCGGGGCCGTTGGTCGCGTCGACCACCGCCTCCACGCCGGTCAGCGCCTTGTCCAGGCCCTCGCCCGTGATCAGGTCGACGCCCAGCGCGCGGCTGATGCCCACGACCTCGTGCCCGGCGCGCTCCAGGACGGCGACGGTGAGGGCGCCGATGTTGCCGGTGGCTCCCGCGACTGCGATCCGCATGACCGAGTTCCTCTCCTCGAAGGTGACCTCCGCACGCTATCTCGGACTAAACAGATCCGCAATGTCTGAGTTACACTCCACGGTGTGAAGCTGCCCGTGAGCACCGAATGGCTGTTGCACTGCGCCACCACCCTCGCGCAGCTGGAACCGGGCGCCACCGCCTCGGCGGCACAGCTCGCGGAGTACTACGACCTGCCCGCGCCCTACCTGGCCAAGCAGCTCCAAGCGCTGGTCAAGGCGGGCGTCCTGACGGCGACCACGGGACCGCGCGGCGGCTTCCGCCTCGGTCGACCAGCGTCCGAGATCACGCTGCTGGACATCGTCACCGCCGTCGACGGCGCGGCCTCGCCCTACGAGTGCCAGGAGATCCGCCAGCGCGGCAAGGGCGCGCTGCCCGCCGAGGACTGCCGCGACATGTGCATCCTGGCCCGCAAGATGGCCGACGCCCACCAGGCCTGGAAACGCAGCCTCGCCGAGGTGTCCCTTGCGGACATCCTCGGCGAGCTGCCCCCGACCGCGCCGGCCCGCACGCGGTCCCGGATCGCCCTCACCGGGCGGAAGTGATCACGCTTCGCGCGCCCACGCCTTCCGCAGCGCGAGCTTGCCGCCGGTGTGCAGCAACGCGCCCGAGTAGACCCGGCTCGCCCCCAACACGATCAGCACCACCGTCGCGGCCAACAACCCCAGCGACAGCACCGCCTCCCACGCCGCCGCCTGCTGCGCGAACATCCGCACCGGCATGGCGATCGCCGAGGTGAACGGCACGTACGACAGCACTTGCAGGACGCCGGCGTCCTCGTTGAACATCATCACCGCGAAGTACGGCCCGATCACCAACATCATCACCACGCCCATCGTGGACCCGAGGTCCTCCTGCCGGCTGACCAGCGCCCCGGCCATCGCCCACATCCCGGCCAGCAGCAGGAAACCCAGCACCAGGAACGGCACGAACCACCCCAGCGCGGGCCCGACCACCGCCAGCAGCTCGTGGTGCCCGCCCAGTCGCAACGCGATCGGCGCGGCCACCGCCAGCACCACCGCCTGGCCGACCATCAGCACGGTGTGCCCCGCGATCTTGCCCGCCAGCAGCGCCCGCACCGGCACCGTGGACACCAGGATCTCCACGATCCGGGTCTGCTTCTCGACCACCGTGCTCTGGGCGATCGCCGCGCCGCCCGCGCCGAAGATCAGGAACACCACCGCGAACACCATGATCACGACCGTGCGCGGCCCCTGCCCCACCACCGACGCGTCGAGCAGCTCCACGGGCGGCGCCGTGCGCAGGGCGGCGACGACGCCGTTCGGCGGGTCGTTGAGCGCGAGCACCTTCACGCCGGACCCGTCCGGCACGACCGCCGCCTCCACGTCCTCCGACCGCACCAGACCCGCGGCCTCGTCCACACTGGACACCTCGCGCACCTCGAGACCGCTGTCCGCCAACGCTTCCACGGCCTGCGTGCCCACGGCGGCGACCTTCTGCGGCCCGTCCCCGAAGACCGTCGGCAGGATGGACAGGGCGAACAACCCCACCACGACCACGCCGAAGCCGATCCAGAAGCCCTTGGTGCGCACCAGGGTCCGCACCTCGCGCTCGGCCACCAGCCGCGTCGCGCCCACGAACCGGGACATCAGATCGCCTCCCTGAAGATCTCGTCGAGCGTCGGCACGACCGGGCTGAAGCCGCGGACGGTCCCCTTGCGCAGCGCGGTGTCCAGCACGACCTGGTCCGCGCCCTCGTCGTCGAGCTCGAACACCGCGCGCGGCCCGTCCACGTCGACCACCCGCACGCCGGGCACGTCCCGGACCCACCCGGCGTCCCCGGCGACGACGATCTCGAACCGGGTGCTGCCGTACCGGGCGCGCAGCTCGTCCCGCGCGCCGGCGGCGGTGACCCGGCCGCCGGAGATGATCACGACGTCGTCGCACAGCCGCTCCACCACCGACAGCTGGTGGCTGGAGAACAGCACCGGCACCCCGCCGGCGGCCCGCTCGCGCAGCACGCCCAGCACGGTCTCCACGGCGATCGGGTCCAGGCCGGAGAACGGCTCGTCCAGGATCAGCAGCACCGGGTCGTGCACCAGCGCGGCGGCGACCTGCGCGCGCTGCTGGTTGCCCAGGGACAGCTCCTCCAGCTTGTCCTTGGCGCGGCCGGAGAGCTCCAGCTTGTCCAGCAGCTCCGCGGTGTTGCGGCGGGCGGTGGCCTGGTCCAGGCCGTGCAGCTGGCCCAGCCAGGCGATCTGCTCGGCGACACCCATCTTCGGGTAGAGCCCGCGTTCCTCGGGCATGTACCCGAACCGCTGCCGCAGCTCCCCGTCCACCTCGGCGCCGTTCCACCGCACGGTCCCGCCGTGCGCGGACAGCACCCCCAGCACGATCCGCATGGTCGTGGTCTTGCCGGCCCCGTTGGCCCCCAGGAACCCGGTCATCCGCCCGGGACGGACCTCGAACGACACGTCGTCGAGGACCCGGTGATCGCCGAAACTCCGGCTGATCGACGTCACTGTCAACATGCCGGGAACGCTATGCCCCGCGCCACCCGAGCACGTCCGGCGCGAGATCGACTCGCGGGGTCCTCCGCGAGGAGGATGCTCAGGACCGCCCCGGCGCGACGATCCCCTGCTCGTAGGCGAACACCACGGCGTGCGTGCGGTCCCGCAGGCCCAACTTGGACAGGATGCGCGACACGTGCGTCTTCACCGTCGTCTCGCCCAGGTACAGCGCCGCCGCGATCTCGGCGTTGCTCGCGCCGCGCGCCAGGTGCACCAGCACCTCGAACTCGCGGTCGGTCAGCTCGGGGGGCCGCCGCGCGGGCGTGTCGGGTGCGGGCGAGGTGAAGCGGGCGATCACCCGGCGGGTGACCTCCGGCGACAGCAGGGCGTCGCCGCGCGCCACCACCCGCACGGCGTCCACCAGGTCCTCCGGCGAGGAGTTCTTCAGCAGGAACCCGCTCGCCCCGGCCCGCAGCGCCTCGAACAGGTAGTCCTCGCGGTCGAAGGTGGTCAGGATGACGACCTTGATCGGGCTGTCCGACCCGGCCGGGCCGAGGATGCGCCGCGTGGCCTCCAGCCCGTCGAGCACGGGCATCTGGACGTCCATCAGCACCACGTCCGGGCGCAGCCGCCCGACCACCTCGACCGCCTCCCGGCCGTCGCGGGCCTCGCCGACGACCTCGACGCCGTCCTCCGTCCCGAGGATGACCCGGAACCCGGCGCGCACCAGGTCCTGGTCGTCCACGAGCACCACGCGCACGGTCATGCGGGGAACCTCGCCCGCACCCGGTACCCGCCGTCGCGACGCGGCCCCGCCTCCAGCTCGCCGCCGTGCACCGCGACCCGCTCCCGCATGCCCACCAGGCCGAACCCGCCCGACCCGGACCCCGCACCGCGGCCGTCGTCGGCCACCTCGACCTCCAGCGCCTGCTCCAGGAACCGCACCCGCACGTCGGCGCTGGCCGCGCCCGCGTGCTTCACCACGTTGGTCAACGCCTCCTGCACGATCCGGTACACCGACAGCGCCACGCCCTCGGGCACCGGCCGGGGCTCCCCGTACACGCCGTGCTCGACCTCCAGGCCCGCCGAGCGGGCCATCGCCGCCAGCTCCGGCAACTGCTCCAAGCCGGGGGAGGACGTCTGCGCGCCCAGCCCCTCCTCGACCGGTACCGGCTCCTCCGCGGGGTCGGCGCGCAGCACGCCGAGCAAACCGCGCAGCTCGCCGATCGCGGTGCGGGCGGTGTCCTCCACGGTCTGGAGCGTGGACCGGGCCAGGTCGAGGTCGCGGTCCAGCACGCGCCGGGCAGCGCCGGCCTGCACGCCCATCACCGACACGTGGTGGGCCACCACGTCGTGCAGGTCGCGGGCGATGCGCACGCGCTCGGCGACCACCGCGCCGCGCATGATCTGCTCCTGCGACCGCCGCAGCTCCTCCGCCCGGTGCTCCAGCTCTTCCTTGCGCCGCGCGGACAGCCAGGCGGTGTTGCCGAAGTGGTGGGCGGACAGGAAGAACAGCACGTTGAACGCGACCCCGTAGAGCACCGACGCGAGCACCGGGTCCAGCGGCCCGACAGCGCCCTCGAACGGCGGCGCCGGCCGCAGCAGGAACCGCACCAGGCCGAACCCCAGCCAGCCGAACATCGCCACGATCACGGCGATGCGCACCAACCGCGCCCGCGTGCGGTCCATGCTCCACGCGCCGACCGTGTACATGGCGATGAACAGGGCGATCGAGGGCACGAGGTTGTCCGCGATGTGCCGGGCCTGCCCCACGATGAACGCCACGCTGACCACCAGCAGCACCGTCATCGGGTACCGCCGCCGCACCACGAGCGGCGCGCTGACCGCCACGCCCCACAGAAGCTGCTCGACCAGGTCGGGGCCGACCACGTTCTGCGCGTACGCGCCCATGCTGCGCACCAGCAGGGTCGACACGACCGCGCCGACCAGCACGGCCAGCGCGAGCCACACGTCCTGGCGGCGTTGCGCGGGGGTGGGTCCGGGTCTGCGCCAGCGGCTCCACGGATCGGGGGTCGTCACAGTGCGGAACGGTAACCGATGTTGCTGTCCGTCGAACCGTGCGGTACGGTGGTGACGTCCATCGAGCGGATGTTGGCCCAAGCCTCCCGCAGGACGTCTCCACCTCAGGCTCGAACCCCCTCTGTCGTGGTTCGCCTTCACCTCCGCGCCCCTGTGCGCGTGTCTGTCCGGAAAGGACACCCACCCATGACCGCAACCCTGTTCAAGGACACCGAAATCCTGTCGCCGACGCCCGTCGCGGGCGTCCTGGACATCCAGCAAGACCACGCTTACCTGCGCACCACCGGGTACCTGCCCGGACCGGCGGACGTGCACGTGCCGCAGTCCGTCGTCCGCCGCCACGGCCTGCGCCGCGGCGACCTGGTGACCGGCGCGTCCGGCGCCGCCACCGGCAAGCAGAAGTTCCCGCCGCTGGTGCGGGTCGACGCCGTCAACGGCGAGGACCCGGCGAAAGCGTTGCGGCGCCCCGAGTTCTCGACGCTGGTGCCCGTGCACCCGACCGAGCGGCTGCGCCTGGAGCACGACCCGCGCGACCTGACCACCCGCGTGGTGGACCTGGTGATGCCGATCGGCAAGGGCCAGCGCGCCCTGGTCGTGGCGCCGCCCAAGGCGGGCAAGACCAGTGTGCTGCAAGCGATCGCGCGCGGCGTCAGCCGCAACAACCCCGAGTGCCACCTGATCGTGGTGCTGGTCGGCGAACGGCCCGAGGAGGTCACCGACATCCAGCGCAGCGTGGCCGGCGAGGTGGTCGCCTCCACGTTCGACCGCTCCCCCGCCGAGCACACCGCGTCCGCCGAACTGGCCGTGGAACGCGCGAAGCGGCTGGTCGAGGAGGGCAAGGACGTGGTCGTCCTGCTCGACTCGCTGACCCGACTGGGCCGCGCCTACAACCTCGCCGCGCCCGCGAACGACCGCATCCTGTCCGGCGGAGTCGGCGTGAGCGCCCTGGTGCCGCCCAAGCGCTTCCTGGGCGCCGCCCGCAACATCGAGGACGGCGGCTCGCTGACCATCGTGGCGACGGCCCTGGTGGAGACCGGTTCCACCGGCGACACGGTGATCTTCGAGGAGTACAAGGGCACCGGCAACGCCGAACTCAAGCTGGACCGCAAGACCGCCGCCCGCCGCGTGTTCCCGGCCGTGGACATCGACCAGTCCGGCACGCGCAAGGACGAGCTCCTGCTGTCCCCCGACGAACTGGCCGTCACCCGCACCCTGCGCCGCGCGCTGGAGGGCCGCGACGCCGTGGACGTCCTGCTCGACGGCCTGCGCAAGACCCGCACCAACGCCGAGTTCCTGGCCGGTCTCACCCGCCAGGCGTGACCCCGGACTCAGCCGGCCCAGGCCAGCAGCGGCTCGTGCCGCTCCGGGGCGCGGAGGGCGGCCAAGGCCTGGCGTTCCAGCTGGCGGATGCGTTCACGGGTCAGGCCGACCCGGTCCGCCACCTGCTGCAACGTGCACGGATCGCCCCCGTGCAGGCCGTAACGCAGCGTGATGACAAGGGCTTCGCGCGGTGGCAGGGTGCCCACCAGTGCCCGCAGCTCCTCCGCCAGCGCCCGGTGCTCGGCGACCTCCGGCGCGGACAGCACGTCGGTGTCCTGGATGAGGTCGGCGACCCGGGTCTCCCCGTCGTCGCCGACCGGCGTGTCCAGGCTGATCGCGTCCCGCCCGATCCGCCGCAGCTCGACGACCCGCTCCGGGCTCGTCCCGGCCGCCTCGGCGAGCTCCTCGACCGTCGGGTCCCGCCCCAGCGCCAGGTGCAGCTTGCGCTCCAGCTTGCCCAGCTTCGCCAGCTCCTCGACCACGTGCACCGGCAGCCGGACGGTGCGGGTGTGGCTCGCGATGGCCCGTTCGACGGCCTGGCGGATCCACCAGGTGGCGTAGGTGGAGAACTTGTAGCCCTTGGCGTAGTCGAACTTCTCCACCGCGTGCATCAGCCCCAGGTTGCCCTCCTGGACCAGGTCCAGCAGCGGCAGGCCGCGGTGGTAGTGCTTCTTGGCCACCGACACCACGAGCCGGAGGTTCGCCCGGATCATGTGGTCCATCGCGGCCTGGCCCTCGCGGACCAGGGCCTCCAGGTCGCGGCGGCGGTCGGGCGGCGGGTCGTCCCGGCGGAGCAGCTGCTCCGCGTACACCCCGGCCTCGATGCGCTTGGCCAGGTCGACCTCCTGGGCGGCGTCCAGCAGGGGCGTCGCCGAGATCTGCCGGAGGTACTGGCGCACGAGGTCCGGTTCGTCGTCGCGTTCGGCGGGTTCGGCACGCCGGTGCGGTGTCATCGTGGGTCACCTCCCACGACAGGGGTAACCGCCCCGGCCGGTGGTCACACCGTCCGCACGTAGTGGGCGGCCCACACCTCGTGGGCGTCGTGGTGGGACTCCACGCCCGCGAAGAACGCGTCCGCCACCGCCTCGAACTCGGCGTCGTCGCCGTCGAAGCCCTGGAACTCGGGGCTGAACACCGCGAACCCGTCCGGGTGCCCGGCCGGCCGGTAGAGCACCGCGATGGTGAGCGTGCGCGGCGCGAGCCCGTACTCGACCGCCTCCACCAGCAGCGCGTCCACCGGCCCGTCCTCCTTGTGGACGTACGCGTCCACGACCATCACCGCTCGGGTGGAGCCGTGCTCGTTGTCCTCCAGCGCCTGCTGCGCGGCCCGCGCGCCTTCGGCGATGTCGTCCGCCATCATCCGGTCCAGGAACCGTTCGCCCTGCGGGTTCTCGTGGGCGAAGATCGGGATGAGCGTCTCTCCCTCGGAGACACTCCAAATGCCATGCGCGGCAAGGAAACCTGCCATCGACGCGGTTTCGATCATGCGGGCAGTATGCCCCAGGTCACCACCAGCGACGCCACCGCCAGCCCCAGGAAGGCCGCCGGGTAGACCACGTCCCCCCACACCCGAGCCCGCACGACGACCGCCACGGCCCCCACGAAGTACAGGACCAACCCCACCGCCGCAGCCACCCCGAGCACAGGCACGACGAACCCCGCGAGCAACCCCACCGCACCTGCGGCCTTGAGGACCCCCAGCGGCACGATCCAGGAGGCCGGCAGCCCGTAGCCGGCCATGTTCTCCAACACCCACTTGCTGCGGGCGAAGTCGACGGCGGCGGCAGCGAGGTTGGCCGCCACGGTCACAACGGTCAGTACGACGTACGCGATGAACACCCCTCAACCTTCTGCGCGAGCCCCTCTTCACGTCCAATACCAGCTTCTATAACGTGGTGGAATGGATGTGGACACGCGTCTGGTGCGCGCTTTTCTGGCCGTCGCCGAGGAGGGCAGCCTGACCCGGGCCGCCGAGCGCCTGTACGTCACGCAGCCCGCCCTGACCAAGCAGGTCAGGCGCCTGGAAACCCACCTGGGCGTCCGCCTGTTCACCCGCTCCCGCGCCGGCATGACCCTCACCGAGGCCGGCCAGGCCCTGGCCTCCCACGCCCCCGCGTTCCTGACGCTGTGCGACGACGTGCTCCGCACCACAAAGTCCACCGCCGCCCAGGCCGCCCGCGTCCTGCGAGTGGGTTTCATCGCCAGCGCCGCGAACGAGGCCACTCAGGACATCATCTCGGAGTTCACCAGGCTCCGCCCGGGTTGGCGGGTCGAGATGCGCCAGGCACCGTGGTCCGACCCGACGGCCGGCTTGGCGGAGGGCGAGGTAGACGTGGCTCTCCTCCGAACCCCCTTCCCCAGCCAGGACTCCTACCACGTGGAGATCCTCCTAACCGAGCCCCGCTGGGTAGCCCTCCCCAGCAACCACCCCTTGGCAACCCGCACCACAATCCCGTTCCGAGACTTGTGGGACGAATCTTTCGTAGCGGCCCCCGAGGAAACCGGCGCCTGGCGCGACTACTGGCTAGCCACGTCCGAACGCGACACCCCACCGGTCATAGGCGCCGTCACCGACCAACCAGACGCCTGGCTACAAGCCATCGCGAACGGCTACGGCGTAGCCCTGGCCCCAGAATCCGCAACCCGCTACTACACCCGCCCGGGCGTCACCTACCGCCCGGTACCGGACGTGAGCCCCACCCAGGTAGCCGTGGCCTGGCCCAAAACAACCGCCACGCCCCCAGCCCTCCAAGACTTCATCCACTCCTGCCACACCGCAACGGCCTAGCCCTCTGCCCGGCAGTCACCGCCCCGTGGCAACTCCGCCGGCCCTCTCCGACCGCCACACCACAGCAGCCGGGACCAAGGACAAGGCAGTGATCCCCCCGAACACCGCCGCCGCACCCGGCAACCCCGCAAACCCCAGCCCAACACCACCAACCATCGCGCCCGCGAACGTCCCGAGGTTGACCGACGCCCCCGTAACCCCCAGGGCCGTCCCCCGAGCCTCACCACTGTGCCGAACCATCAACGTGATCACACACGCCGCCACCGCCGAGTGACACAACCCCAACACCCCGGTCAACACAACGGCCACAACCAGCACGGTCGTGAAGTAGATCGCCACAACCGCGACCAACGACACCACCAACGCCCAAAACATCAGGAGATGCGCCCGCACCCGCCCCGACCCCACAACCCGGCCGGCGATCAGGTTGCCAAAGAAATAGCCGCCCCCACTGACCGTCCACACCAACGCGAACGCACTGGGCGACAACCCAAACCGAGCGTCATATATGACCGCAAGATAGGACAGGTACCCCATGAAGGCAGCCGACCGCAGCAACGCCACGGCAAGCAACGGCCGCAAGCTCTTCAACGCCTTGTAAGACGCCCAATACCCCAACGTGGACGCCGGCACCACCCGCCCAGGCCGCCGGTAGAACACCACCGCCAACCCCAACGCCGCCACGGCCGTCATCACCAAATCCCCACGCCACCCCCACAACAAGGCAGGCACCGCCACCACAGGAGCCGCCAACATGACGGTCAACGCACTGGTAGCAGTAACCAACGTCGCCGCCCGCCCAGCAGCCGCGCCACCCCCAAACCGATCAGCAGCCGACGCGGTGAGTGCAGGCGAGATCACAGCCATAGCCGCCCCCACCAACGCACAGAACACCCCCATAGCCACAAGGTGCCCCACCGCCCCCACCACCGACGCAAGAGCCAACACCACAAGCCCCAACGCCGCAGCCCGCAACCGAGCCACCCGATCCAACAAGGGCGCCAACAGAGCCCCCGCAGCCAGCGCAGCCAACCCCCCAAGCCCCCGCAACCCACCCATGACAGCAGCACTGGTGCCCGCATCAGCCGCAATACGCACCAGAAACGTCCCAAAGATGGTGTAGGGCAACAACCCCACAGAGGATGCAAGCAACAACGGCCACAACCGCCGCGCCATCCTCAGATCCCCAGGCACCTCATCAACCGCAACCCCCACCCCAACACTCCCCCCATGAGTCCACGAAGAATCTTCGCATAGCTCACTATCCCCGCTCACCCCTGCCAGCGAGGCGGTTCCGAAGCTCACGCCCACCATCCGGGACACCCACCCACACCCCGCAGCCCAAGCCCTCCCCGCAACACAGCCCAGCTCCCGGCGCACACAGCGCCACCCCCGGCACGCCCAGCCCGACCCCCCGCACGCACCGCCCGACTCTCGGCACGCACAGCGCGACTCTCGGCACGCACAGCGCGGTTCTTCCCGCGCGCAGCGCGGCCCTCGCGCGCGCAGCGCGCGGTAGGTGTTACCTACAAGTGGAGGGCCTCGGTTCCCCCACCGTATGGCCCGCCCGAAGGGCTACCACAG
>NZ_JBBEGC010000018.1:0-89460 GCF_037401995.1 Saccharothrix sp. CCNWYY140 | reverse complement strand
GTGGTAGCCCTTCGGGCAGGCCATACGGGGATGACACAAGCAAGAAGCCCAGGTAGAGGTGTGCCGTGCGGCAGCTTTGTGAAAAGCAGGCGTGCGGTGGGGCGGGTGTGAGAGGTATTGGGAGTGCGGGCGTGGCGTGGCGTGGGGTGGGGGGTGGCGTGGGGGTGGGGATGGAGGGTGGTGTGGGCGTGCGGGGCTAGGAGGCTTGTTGTTGTTGTTGTTCGTCGTGGCGGCGGCGGGCGGCTAGGACTTCGGGGGTGTGGTTGCCTACCCAGGTCAGTAGGCCGTGGATTTGGGAGGCCAGGTCGTTGCCCAATTGGGTTAGGGAGTAGGTGACCTGTGGGGGTCTGGTGGGTTCTACCGTGCGGGTTACCAGGCCGTCGCGCACTAGTTCTCGCAGGTTCTGGGCCAGCACCTTTTCGCTGATGCCTGGGAGGGCGTCCCGTAGGCGGTGGAAGCGTAGGGGTTCTGGCCATAGTTCCAGGACGATCGGGCCTGCCCATCTGCCTGCCACGTGCCGGTAGAGCACTCTGCCTGGGCAGTCGTTGTGGGACTTGTCACTGGTGGGTGCCTGTGCACCGTTGTCGACCTCGCTGCCTACCCGCACGTCTTGAGCTTACGTCGAAGTCAGTTCTTACCTCGCGTCCGCCACCGGCCTAGCGTCGCCGGCATCGGACTAGGAGGAAAGTGTTGAGGCACAACAAGGTTCTCGTGACTGGAGCTACCGGCAACGTGGGTTCGGCGGTCTTGGCGCGGTTGTTGGGGGCTGGGGTGGGGGTTCGGGCGGTGTCGCGGCGGCCTGAGCGGGTGCCTGTGGGGGTGGAGGTGGTTCGGGGGGATCAGTTTGATCCTGACGTGGTTCGGGAGGCTGCGGACGGGACTGATGCCGCGTTCCTGGTGTGGCCGGCGTTCTCAGCTGATGGGGCGCGGGAGGTGGTGGCGGCGTTGGCGGCGGGTACGTCTCGGGTTGTGTTTCTGTCCAGTGGGGCTGTGGATGACTCTCGGGACGTGCAGGAGAGCGTGATCGGGCAGTTTCACGCTGATGTTGAGGGTGCGTTGGTCGAGTCTGGGGTCGAGTGGACGTTTCTTCGGCCGCATGGGTTTGCCACGAACACCCTTGCTTGGCTGCCGGACATCCTTGCCGGGGATGAGGTGCGCGGAGGGTTTGGGGACGTTGCGCTGACGCTGGTGCATGAGGACGACATTGCGGCTGTGGCGGTTAAGGCGCTGGTGGAGGATGGGCATCTCGGGGCCAAGTACGTGCTTACCGGGCCGGAGCTGCTGACGCGGGCTGAGCAGGTGCGGTTGATCGGCGAAGCGTTGGGTCGGCCGCTGCGGTGGGTGGAGTTGAGTCCCGAAGCGGAGTTGGAGGCTGCGCGGCGGTGGTTGCCGGAGGCGTTGGCCGAGGCCTTTGTGGGCGGTCTGGCTGCGCGGGTGGGGGATCCGGTGCCGCCTACGAGGACGGTGGAGGACGTCACTGGGTCCCCTGCGCGTACGTTCCGCCAGTGGCTGGCGGACCATGTGGATGATTTCGTGCGCCGTTCGGCGTAACCCCCGGTCCGGACGCGCGATACACCACTGAGGAGGTCCGCCGATGGATCTGGTGGTGGTGACCGGAGCTACGGGCAGGCAGGGTGGTGCGGTCGCCCGGCACCTGCTGGCTTCAGGCCGCAGGGTCCGGGCGCTGACCCGGGATCCCGGCTCGCCTGCCGCGCGGGAGCTTGCCCGGCTTGGGGCGGAGGTCGTCCGGGGCGATATGGGCGATCTGGACTCGCTGCGGCCGGTGATGCATCGCGCGGACGGTGTCTACAGCGTTCAGAACCACATGATCAGCGGGCTGGACGCCGAGATCCACCAAGGGCGCACGGTGGGCGATGCGGCGCTGGAGGCGGGTGTCCGGCACTTTGTGTACGGGTCGGCGGGTACTGGGCGGCCGGGCACGGGTGTGGGGTCGTGGGAGTCCAAACTGGTCGTCCAAAAGCATCTGGAGGCGCTTGGGCTTCCATTGACCGTGTTGCGGCCGATGGCGTTCATGGAGCTGATGACCGACAAGGGCTTCTACCCGCCGGTGACCGCCTGGCACCTGATGCCCAAGCTGATGGGTGACGACCGGGCGTTGCCGTGGCTGTGCGTGGACGACCTCGGGGCGGTGGCGGCGCGGGTGTTCGCCGAGCCAGAACGGTTCGTGGGGGTGGAGTTGGCGTTGGCCTCCGATGTGGTGTCCCTCCGCGAGTGCCGGGCGTTGTGGGTGGAGGTGTTCGGTCGCAAGCCGAAGCGGTTCCCGATGCCGGTGTGGATGTTCGAGAAGTTCGTCGGCAAGGACCTGACGGCGATGTGGCGGTGGTTGCGCGTCAACCCCACCGACGTGGATCCGGCCGGCACGTGGGAGGTGCTGCCCCGGGCGCACACCGTGCGTCAGTGGCTGGCGGAGCGGCGCGCGTAGGCCTCGATCTCGATCTTCATCCTGGGGTCGGACAGGCCGCACACGAGCATGGTCGCCGCCGGGCGGACCTCGCCGAAGGTCTTGCGCAGCACCGGCCAGCACGGTTCGAAGTCCGCGCGGTCGGGGAGCATGTACCGGACGCGCACGACGTCGGCGAACGTGCACCCCGCCTCGGCCAGGGCCTGCCCGATGTTGCGCAGGCACTGCTCGGCCTGGTCCACCACGTCGTCGGAGATGGTCATGGTGGTGTAGTCGAAGCCGGTCGTCCCGGACACGTGCACCCAGTCGCCGTCCACCACGGCGCGGGCGTAGCCGATCTGCTCCTCGAAGGTCGAGCCGCTGAGGATCGCGCGTCGTTCCGTCATGCCGCACAAGCTAGGTGACCTGCGTGTATACGTCCAATACACGCCAGGCCATCACGTGATATCCCTGAGCGTATGGACCGCCCGGAACTCGCCCTCCCCCAGCTGCACGCGTTCGTCGTGCTCGCCGAGGAACTGCACTTCGGTCGCGCCGCCGCGCGCCTGGGCATCGCGCAGCCGCCGCTGAGCCAGCAGATCCGCCGGCTGGAGGACAGGGTCGGGCACGCCCTGTTCACCCGCACCCCGGGTCGCACCGCGCTCACCCCGGCGGGCCGGGAACTGCTGCCCGCCGCCCGCCGCGCCCTGGACGACCTGGCCGACGGGTTGGCCGCCGCGCGGGCCGTGGGCGGCGGGCTGGCCGGGCGACTGCGCCTCGGGTTCGCCGCGTCGCTGGCCCTGACCGTCCTGCCGGGACTGCTGCGCGCCCACCGCGACCGGTTCCCGGACGTGCGGCTGGACCTGCGCGAGCTGACCAGCGCGCCGCAGGTCGCCGCCCTGCACGACCGGGGCATCGACGTCGGCCTGCTGCGCGAGGACCCCGACGACCCGGACCTGGGCACCACGAACGTGGGCAGCGAGCGGTTCGTCGCCGTCCTGCCCGCCGGGCACGCCCTGGCCGCCCACCGGAGGGTCGCCGTCGCGGACCTGGCCGACGAGGACTTCGTGCTGCTGCCCCGCGCGGCCGGTCCCCGGTTCCACGACCGGATCACCGGGGTGTGCGCGGCGGCCGGCTTCACCCCGCGGGTCGTCCAGCGCGCGGTGGAGTGGCCGACGGTGTGCGCCCTGGTCGGCGCCGGACTGGGGGTCTCGCTGGCCCCCGAGGGCGTCCGGCGGCTGCGCCTGGCGGGCGTCGCGTTCCGGCCCATCACGCCCGACACCGCGCGCACGAAGGTGGTGGCGGCGTGGCGGCGGGACGATCCGAGCCCCCTCCTCGCCGGTTTCCTGGCGCTGGTCGAGGCCGGCGGATCATGATGGGGTCATGACCGACTCGCCGACGACCGCGGCTTTCAACGAGGGCGGCCACCTGTTCGCCGCGTGGACACCGCTGCTCTGGGACCCGATCGGCGCGGCCACCGTCGCGCTCGCGCCCCCGCTCCCCGGTGAACGCGTGCTGGACGTGTGCTGCGGCACGGGTTCCTCGGCGATCCCCGCCGCCCGCGCGGTGGGTCCGCGGGGGACGGTCGACGCCATCGACCTGTCCACCGCGCTGCTGGACCACGGCGCGCGGCGGGCGGGGGACCTGCCGTGGCTGAAGTTCCACGAGGCCGACGCGACGAAGTGGACCGCCGACCCGTACGACCGCATGCAGTGCGTGTTCGGCGTGTTCTTCCTGCCCGACATGGACGCCGACACCCGGCGGCTGGTCGGCCTGGTGCGTCCGGGCGGGACGGTCCTCGTCACGACGTGGCGGGAGGGCGGGGTGCAGGACGTCGTCGGCCCGTTCTACCAGGCGATCACCGACGTCACCGGCGTCACGCTGCCGCCCAGGTCGTCCCACAACGCCGCCGCGCGCGTGGACAGCGAGGACAAGCTGGTCGCATGGCTGACCGGGCTGGGCCTCACCGACGTCCAGGCGCACGCGGTCGACCACGACGCTCCGATCACCCCGGCCACGGCCTGGGAGTTCCTCCTGGGCTCCGCCGCCCGGATGGCGTTGGCCGACAAGGACCACGAAACCGTGCTCGCCATCCACGCCCGCTACCTGGAGTTGATGGCGTCCACGACCGTGTTCCGCGCTCGAGCCGTAGTGGGCGTCGGCACCCGGCCGGTCAACCCGTGACGGGTTTCATGCGGAAGTCGTAGCGGGCGGGGAGGGGTTCGTCGGGGCACGCCTGGTGCCACAGGGCGTCCAGGCTCACCTCGCCCTCGCGCAGGTCGTCCACCTCGAACCCCGAGCGCAGCATCTCCGCCGCCCGCTGCGGCGCACCGGCCGCCAGCGACGCCCGCACCTCGGCCAGCCTGAGCCGGCCGTGCGAGCGCACCGACTCCGGCAGCGCGTCCACGAACGCCAGCGCCTCGACCGCCCGGTCCGCCGCGAGCAACGCGCCCACCGCCTCCACCGCCAACTGCCACCGGTAGGGGTCGAGGCCGTGCGCGGCGACCAGCAGGTCTGCCGAGCCGTCCACCAGACCCAGAGCCCGCAATGCCCATGACGTGTCCTGGTGGGCCAGGGAGTCCAGGTAATGGGCACGGGCGGTCTCGACATCGCCCTCGGCATGCGCCATCACACCCAGGTGGTAGGCGGTGGCCCAGTTCTGCGGCGAGGACTCCAGGAGCTTGCGCCACTGCTCCCCCGCCACGTACGACACGGGGTCGCCGACCGGCAGGAACCCAGCGTCCAGCAGCGCCACCCAGGGCGCCTGCTCCGGACCGGTCGTGGTGAACGGGGTCGCGGGGGTCGAGATGCCCGGGGTCAGGCGGTCTTCCAGGGTGCCCCACCCGCTGCCGACGCACAGGGTCTCCCCCACCGGCAGGTCGGCGGTCCGCTCGAACGCCGCCAGGGCCGGCGCGAGGTCACCCGGCGACACCGGGCCATAGGACTCGACCCACGTCCACTCCGAGCCACCGGGCAGCGGCAGGTGCTCGTACTGGGTGGTCGCCAGGCCGGCCTGGATCTCGCAGTACGCGCCGCCGCCCAGCCACTCCTGCCAGCGCCGACCGCCCACGGTCTCGCCCCAGCAGAACAGCTTCCGCCCGCGCAGCCGACCCGTGGACGCCTGCACCAGGCCGCCGACCGCCTCCACCCACGGCTGCGCGACCTCGTCGGGCACCTCATAGAAGTAGTCCACGGCCTTGGCCTGCCGCGCCGGCACCAGGTCCCGCGCAGGCACGCGTTCGACCCGGCCCGTGTAGGCGGCCAGGAACGCCGTGTCCGCGGGCGAGCGCACCACCGTCTCCGGTGTCTGCGGCACGGCGGCGTTGGACCACCAGTACATCGGCACCGTCTCGGCCCTCGGGTTGCGGATGCGCACCCCGACCAGCAGGACCGGCGAGTCCGGCGGCAGCCAGGCGTCCACCTGGAACACCACGCCCCGCATCCGCTCGTACTCCCACATCCGCAGCACCGGGGTACCGTCCGGCCGGGTCACGACCGCCGCGTGCAGCGGGTCGCAGGTGAACGGGCAGTGGCCGCGTGTGCCGATGTTCCACTCCACCCCGCCGGCGAACCACGCCCCGCGCAACGCCAGGTTCGCCGGTTGCAGCACCTCGGGCTGGAACAGCAGTTCCCGATCAGTCACCCGGTCCACCAACGACCACAGCCGACCACCAAGCCCAGGCAGGAAGGTAGCCCGCAGCAAGGAGTTCTCCAGCACAACAGTGTCCACAGTAGACACCACAGGAGCGCGCCGGTAACCGTCCTGGACCAGGTACGGGAACACCGTCCGCACCCCGCCGTAGGCCGCGCCCTCGGCGATGTGCGGCGGCACCTCGGAGAAGTCCAAGGCGTACGGCGGGTCGAGCAGCCCGGCCAGCGGCGGGAGCGGGTTCACCGGACCCACCTCCGACATCGGCAACGACAGGCGGTCGCGTCGCAGAGTCACTTACCAGCCCCCGTCCGGCGTTCGAGTCGTGCGGGGATTCTGCGGAGCCCGACCGCCCGCGCGCACCGGTCGCGCGCAAAAGTCCAACCGCCCGGACGACAATTCCAGGGTCAGTCCGCGAAGGGCTCTTCCGGGTGGTCGCCGGAGACCAGGGGCGGGTTGTCGTGGTCGGGCACGGTGTCGCTCCACCCGCCGGGCACGGCCCGGAACCGCTGCTCGCGGAACCGCAGCGGCGCGACGCCCACCCGCTGGGTGAACAGCCGGCTGAAGTAGGCGGCGTCGTCGTAGCCGACCGCCGAGGCGATGCCGTGCACGGGCAGCGCGGTGGTGGCCAGCAGCTCCTTGGCCCGGTTGAGCCGGACCGCCAGCAGGTACTCCTTCAGCCCCGACCCGGTGCTGCGCCGCACGGCCGCGCGCAACTCGCCCACGGTCATGCCGTGCCGGGCCGCGACCTGGGCGACGCCGATGGGCAGCAGGGCGTCCTCGGCGAGCTTGTCCAGCAGGGAGTCACCCGACGGGGTCCGGTCGCTGCGCACCCGGCGCAGCTCCACCAGCAGGTCGTGCACCGCCGCCGCGGCCTCGACCTGCGCCAGCGGGCTGCCGCCGCGCGCGGCCCGGACCACCCGGCCGACGATCACACGGACCTGGTCGACGTCGTTGAGCGGCACGACCGGGTCGTCCGGGGTCACGTACCCCAGCTCGACGTAGGCGTCCACCGCCGGTCCCTCGAAGTCGACGAACAACTCCTCCCAGCCACCGTCCTCGTCGGGTCCGTAGTGGTGCTCGCGGCCGGGCGTCAGCCACAGCAGCACCGGCCCGGTCACGTCGTGGCGGACCCCGTCGGGATCGGCGAACCAGCCCCGTCCCGCCACGACGACGACAGCGACGTGGTGGTCCAGCACGCGCGGCCCGACCACCGGCAGCACACCGCGCTGCATCCCGACCCCCAGGCACACCAAGCCGAGCCGGCGGTGCAGCGGGGACGGCGTGAAGTAGCGCATCCAGGAGCGGTACGACAACGCGATCCTCCCGCGGGTGCCCGGACCGGCCGCCGGGGCGGCCCGATTATCCGGGGTCGGATTGCAAGCCACCACCGCTGTTCCACCTCGGGTGGTACTAGTAGCGCACTCGCATCGGTAACATCGTCACGAATCTGCGCGGAACGGAGGTTTTCGTGGTGGAGTCCGCCGCTCGCAGGGTGGTCGTCGTCGGAGCGGGGCTGGGCGGGACCGCCACCGCCATCCGCCTGTTGCAGTTCGCGCGGGAACCGGTCGAAGTGGTCCTGGTCGAACGGCGGCCCGAGTACCGGAACGCGGGCGTCGCGTACCACCGGGCGGGCAACCACTGGCACCACGTGTTCAACATCCAGGCGGGACGGATGGCCGTGTTCCGCGAGGACGTGGACGACTTCGTGCGGTGGGCCAACCACGAGGCCGACCGCACCGGGTGGCCGGAACCCTGGCGCGACCGGGAGTTCACCGAATCCGGCCCCGCCCCGCGCCGGATCTACCCGGACTACCTGGCCGACCGCCTCGCCGCGGCCGTGCGCGAGGCGACCCCCGGCGCGACCCTGGCGCAAGTGGACGGTGAGGTGGTCGACATCGAGCTCGTGGGCGACCGATTACGGATCACCGTGCAGGACGGCGACCAGCGCACCCCGGTGACCGCCGATCACGTCGTCGTCGCCACCGGCCTGGAGAAGCGGCGGCCGGTGTTCGCGGAGTCCGTCGTGGACCACCCCGCGTTCGTGCGCGATCCCTACTCGCACCACGGGATCGACCGCATCCTGGCCCTCCCGCCGGAGGCCGAGGTCGCCGTCGTCGGCACGTTGCTCAGCGCGTACGACTCCGCCGCGCTCCTGCTGCGCCGGGGCCACACCGGACCCATCCACATGATCTCCCGGTCCGGCCTGACCCTGCGCACCTACCCGTCCGACCACCGCCACCGCGTCCTGACCCTCCCGCCGCCCGAACTGCGCGCCGACGTCTACGAGGGCCGCGACGCGCTCGTCCAGCGCGTCAAAGCCGAGTGGGACCGGGCCTGCGCGGCCGTCGCCCGCGACCACCCGGACGTGTCCCCGGTCGTGGTGACCGAGCGGGTCTCCAAGTCGTGGGAGCCCCACCTGCCGGAGATCCTGCGCCGCGTCCCGTCCGCCGACCTGCGCGCGCTGCTGGACAGCTACGGCAGCCTGCTGGCCACCCTGCGGGTCAACGCCGTCGCCTACACCACCGAGATCGTCGACGCGGCGATGCGCGACACCGGCCAGATCACCGTCACCACCGGCAAGGTCGAGCGCGTCGAGGACGCCGGCGGCGGACGGCTCGCGGTCTGCACCTCGACCCGGACCATCGAGGCCGACCTGGTGATCTCCAACTTCGGCCGCGAGTCGGACTACGCCCGCGTCGACTCGGCCCTGTGGTCGGCGTTGCTGCGCAAGGGCATGGCCGTGCCGCACCAGCGCACCGGGCGCGGGGTCGAGGTGGACGAGCACGGCACCCTGCTCGGCGCGGACGGCCGACCCGCCGGTCCCCTGTCGGTCATCGGCAGCCCGCGCGAGGGTGACGAGATCGTGCGCAACGGCCGCACGGGCGCGTTCACCTTCAACCTGGCCGCGATCAAGAACCACTCGGTCGGCGTCGCCGCCGCGATCCTGCGCAGGCTGGAGTCGTGCTACGACCACCGCGCCGACGCGGAGGTCGCGGATCCCGAGGCCGTGAAAACTGAAGTACGCCGAATGGCCGCCCGCACCCGCGCGGAACGCGAAGCCCTCTCCCGACAACTCGACGCCCGCGTCACCCACCCCGCCCACCGGCACGCCGTGAACGCCGCCGCGACCGACCGGCTCAACGACCTGTCCGTCACGCCCCGTGAACTGCGCACGAATCTCGGCCTCGCCGACACCCCATCGGGCACGGTTGAAGATGCGACCCCCTCCGACCGGCTGCCAGCCTGATCACGGCTCGCACGCCACGGATCGGATGGGGGAACGACAGGTGGGTCCACGCGAGGTTCCAGGGGTTTTGCTGGTCGGCACACCGGCCACGGCGGTGCACGGCACGTGCAACCGCAGCGGGCGCGCCGGTGACGGCGCGGTGCTGGTGGTCGAGACGCTCGGCCCGGACCTGTACGACGCGATCGTCACCTCGACCGCCGTGATCTGCGCCAGGGGCGGGCGCACCGGTCACATGCAGTCGCTGTGCCGGTCGCGCGGCATCCCCGTGCTGCGGGTGGCGCCGGAGGACCTGCCGGGCATCGAAGGCGAGGTCACGGTCCGCATCGACCGGCAATCGGTGGTGCTCGGCGCCGCCGACACCCTGGTCGCATTGCCCGAACCGCCCACCGTCACTCCCGACGACCTCGAGTCGGTGTGCGTGGTGATCGCGGGCGTCACGGACATCCAGTCCACCAACGCCGTCACGCCCCGCGTGGAGCAAGTGGACACGTACTTCATCCGCGAGGAATTCGTCTGCCTCTCCGCGGGGCTGAGCCCACTGGACGCCCTGCGCTCCGGCGAGGTGGAGGCCGAACGCTACGGCGCGGCCATCGCGGCCGAGCTGTGCACGATGGTCAAGGAACTCCTGCCGGGCCAACGCCTGGTCATGCGCCTCCTGGACCTCCGCTCCGACGACGCCGCCCGCATCACGACCGGCGTCGCGGTGGACGACGAGCCCAACCCCGAACTGGGTATGCACGGCGCTCGCTGGCTGGTGGAGGAGCCCTTCTACCCGCACGCGTTCCGCGCCCTGCGCGCCCACGTGACCGAACGGCTGGGTCAGGACGCAGGGCTCCTGAGCTTCGCGGTGCCCTTCATCAACGACCCGGACGAATTCCTCCGCTTACGCCACCACCTGGGCCTCGCCGAGGACACCCTGCTCTCGGTCTTCGTGGAGACCCCTGCCGCCGTGCACCACACCGGTGAGTTCTGCGCGGCCGGCGCCAGCGAGATCTTCGTGGGCACCAAGGACCTGATCCAGTTCTACCTGGCCGCCGACCGAGGCAACCACCTGGTCGCCTCGGCCTACCAAACCCGCCACCCCGCCGTCCTGGCCGGCCTGCGCTATGCGGTCGAATCAGGCCTGGAAACCGCCACCCCGGTGCACGTCTTCGCCCTGGGCGCAGACCTGGGTCACTACAGGAAGCACCTCCCCACCGGCCGATTCATGATGTGCACCGCGGAGCTGCAACAACTAGCCCGAACCTCTCGCCGCTGACCCCGTTCAACCGTCCTGGCCGTAGTCGGTGGAGTACCAGCGTTCGGGCCGCATGCGCAGGGTGGCGATCGGCTGGCCCTCCATCATGGCCAGGAACTCGTCCGCACCCTCACCGAGGTACCTGCGGGCGAGGGCGTCCACCTCGTCCCACGGCGTGTCCTCCACGACCTCACTGAGCCGACCCGACACGCTCACGTACCGGTAGGGCGGCGTCTCGTCCTGCGCGACGAGGCTGAACCCGCCGGCCGCGGTGGCCAGCCGGTACTTCACGGCCTTCGGGTGGGTCTGGACCGCCACCTCGCCGCCGGGCTCGTAGTGGTACCAGACGGGCACGGCCAGCGGCGGCCCCTCGGTGCGGGCGATCGCCATGACCCCGACCCGCGCCTCCGCCAGGAACTTCTCCCGCTTGGTCTCGTCCATCGCCGACATGAGCGATCCTCTCTTGTGGTTGCGCCACAAGCCAAGCCGCTCGACCGCCGGTGATCCATGTGCGACAGTCGCCGCCCCATGCGCGTGCGTCTACACCCGGCGAGCCGACTGTCAGAGGACGCTCAGCGCGTGCCGGCCGACGCGGAGCAGGTGGTCGCGCACTACGGTGACGTGGGGGTTGGCCGACGAGCCGGGGCGCTGGACCAGGAACCCGGTGTTGATCGGCGGGTCCTCCGGCTCGTGCAGCACGACCAGCTCACCGGCCGCCAGCTCGCGCTCGCACAGGTAGCGGGGCAGGACGCTGAAGCCCGTGCCGCCGGCCACCGCCGCGAGCACCGCGCGCAGGTCGGGCACGGTGACCGCCGGCTGGGCCGTCAAGCGGCGGCCGAACACGTGCCGCCAGTAGCGGCGCACGATCGGCAGGTCCTCGGCGTAGGCGACCAGCGGCACGCCGTTGAGCGCGGCGGGGTCGTCGACCGGGCCGAGGCGGCGCGCCCACTCGGAGCCCGCGACCAGCACGAACTCCTCGTCGGCCAGGGGCGCGGAAGCGAGGTTGCGCCCGCGCGGGCGGTGCGTGGCCACGACCAGGTCGTAGCGGGCCGCGCCCAGGCCGTCCAGCAGTTGCTCGGTCTGGCCGGCGGTGATGCGCAGGCGCACGCCCTGGTCGACCAGCGGCGCCAGGTGGGGCACCACGCAGTGGGTGAGGAACTCCGCGGGTCCGGCGACGTGCACGGGGTCGGCCTGGTGGCCGTCGTCACCGGCCACGGCGTTGAGCGCGTCCAGCGGCGGGCCGACGCGGGCGGCGAGGTCGTCGGCGGGTGGCGCGGGGACCACGCCCCGGGCCTGCCGTTCGAACAGCTCCCGGCCCAGCTGGCGTTCCAGTGCCCGGATCTGGGTGGTGACGGTGGGCTGGGACAGGCCGAGCAGGCGCGCGGCGGCGGTGAACGAGCCGGACCGGTAGACGGCCAGGAACGTCCGCAGCAGGTTCAGGTCCAGCGGCGACGCCGCCCAGCCATTGGTTTCACTATCCCTCACATGAAGAAGACTATTGGATGTCTATGGGTTTGCGCGACTAGCGTCGCGGACGTCTCAGTTGCCCCGTTGAACCAGGAAGTCCCGATGCCCTTCACCAGCCGCGAGTGGCGTCTCGCCGCCCGTCCCGTCGGCGAGCCCCAGACCACCGACTTCTCCTTCGTCACCACGACCGTGCCCGACCCTGGCCCCGGCCAGGTCGTCGTCCGCAACGACCACGTGTCGGTGGACCCGTACATGCGCGGCCGGATGAACGAGGGCGAGTCCTACATCCCGCCGTTCGATCTGGACCAGCCGATGACCGGGTCGGCCGTGGGCACCGTCGTCGCGTCCGAGGTCGCGGACCTGCCGGTCGGGACCACCGTCACCCACTTCCTCGGCTGGCGGGAGTACGCGCTGCTCGGGGCGTCGGACGTGCAGGTGGTGGACACCACGATCGCTCCGGCCACGGCGTACCTCGGCGTGCTGGGCACCACGGGCCTGACGGCGTGGGCGACGCTGAAGGAGGTCGCGCCGGTCCGCGACGGTGACGTGGTCTTCGTCTCCGGCGCGGGTGGCGCCGTGGGTTCGGTGGCGGCTCGCCTGGCCCGCAAGCTGGGCGCGTCCAAGGTCATCGGCTCGGCGGGCGGTCCCGCGAAGGCCGCGCGGCTGACCTCGGACTTCGGCTACGACGTGGCCCTGGACTACCGCGCCGGCGACATCCACGGCCAGCTGGCCGCCGCCGCGCCCGAGGGCGTGGACGTGTACCTGGACAACGTCGGCGGCGACCACCTGGACGCGGCGCTGCGGGTGCTCAACCGGTTCGGCCGGGTCGGGCTGGTGGGCGCGATCTCGATGTACAACGCGACCTCCCTGCCCGCCGGTCCCCCGCACCTGCCGCTGGCCATCGGCAAGCGCGTGACCCTGCGCGGCATGAACGTCAGCGACCACTACCACCTGGCCCCGGAGTTCGTGCGGCAGGCGGCGGGGTGGCTGGCGGACGGGTCGCTGGTGACCGACGAGACGGTGGTCGACGGCATCGAGAACGCCGTCGAGGCGTTCCAGGCGATGATGCGCGGGGCGAACACCGGCAAGATGCTCGTGCGGGTGTCCTGACGAGCGGGTTCGTCGTGTCGGGCGCATGCTTCTGTTCGTGACCGGCTTGCGTGCTCTGGGTCGCAGCGATGTGCGCGTACCGCCAATGGGTGTCGGCGTGATGGTGTGGGGTGACCAGTCCGCCATGCCGCGCTGGGACCCGGCCCGCAACGCCTACGGACCGAACAGCAGCCTGGACGACCAGCGGGAGGCGCTGGCCGTGTGCCTGAAGGCCGGCGTCACCCTGCTCGACACCGCCGCCATGTACGGGGGCGGGGCGTCGGAGCGCCGGGTGGGCGAACTGGCCGGCGCGGACGTGCTGGTCGCCACGAAGTTCCCGGCGAGGTTCCTCTCGGGTGCGGGCAGCCTGCCGGCGACGTTGGACGGGTCGCTGGCACGGCTGCGCCGCACGTCGGTCGACCTGTACCAGGTGCACTACCCGGTGCCGTGGATGTCGATCGACAAGCTCATGGGCCTCATGGCGGAGGCGGTCGCGGCGGGCAAGGTGCGGGCGGTGGGCGTGAGCAACTTCTCCGCGTCCCAGATGCGCGCCGCCCACGCCGCTTTGGCGCGGCACGGCCTGCCGCTGGCGTCCAACCAGGTCCAGTACTCGTTGCTGCACCGCGCTCCGGAGACCAACGGGGTGCTGGCGGCGTGCCGGGAGCTGGGCGTGACCTTGATCGCCTACATGCCCCTGGCGTCCGGTGCCCTGACCGCGAAGTACTCGACCACGAACCGGCCGGCGGGGTGGCGGCGGTGGCGTGCGCCCTTCCGGAAGAAGGACATGCCGAGGGTGGAGCGGGTCAACGCGGTGCAGCGGGAGTTGGCGGAGCGGTATGGACGGACGCCCAGCCAGATCGCGTTGCGGTGGCTGCTGCACCAGCCCGACGTGGTGCCCATCCCCGGGGCGAAGAACGCGCGACAGGCCACCGAGAACGTCGGCGCGCTGGACTTCGAACTGACCCCGGCCGACGTCGAAGCCCTGTCGGCGGCCTCGCGCTGAAACCCTTTGCGCTCGACCAGGGTCGGTCGTGAGGATGACGCCCGTGAGCAGCAGGCTGAGGGCGATCGCCCGGGACTCCGTGACCATCGCCGAGCGAGGCCACTACTCGACCCCGCAGGGGCTGGTGGACGTGTCCGAGGCGGTCCGCCGCGCCGTGGCGGGCACGCGGCTCCACCTGCCCGACGACGAGGTGGTCCTGCCCGAGCCGATCGCCGAGCCGCCCCTGGTGGAGGTCACCGGTGAGACGACGCTCGCCGCGGCCCGGCGGCTGGGCGGCGACCTCGCCTGC
Source organism: Saccharothrix sp. CCNWYY140 (assembly GCF_037401995.1). Classification (NCBI taxonomy): domain Bacteria; kingdom Bacillati; phylum Actinomycetota; class Actinomycetes; order Pseudonocardiales; family Pseudonocardiaceae; genus Saccharothrix; species Saccharothrix sp. CCNWYY140. The sequence goes on along the minus strand of NZ_JBBEGC010000018.1, from coordinate 75,075 downwards.
CTGGTGTTCGCGTCCGCGCGCAACCCCGGTGGCGGGTTCCTCAACGGGGCGCAGGCCCAGGAGGAGAGCGTCGCGCGCGGGTCGGCGCTGTACCCGTGCCTGCTCGCGGCCGGCGACTTCTACGCCCACCACCGCGCGCACGACGACCTGTCCTACAGCGACCGTGTCATCCACTCCCCCGCTGTGCCGGTGTTCCGCGACGACAAGGGCACGCTGCTGCCCGAGGCGTACCCCGTCTCGTTCCTGACCGCCGCCGCGCCCAACCGGACGGCGATCCTGCGCAACCAGCCCGAGCGCGCCGCCGACATCCCGGCGATCCTGCGGCGGCGGGCCGCGCGAGTGCTCCGCGTGGCCGCTGCGCACGGGCACCGGCGGCTGCTGCTCGGTGCTTGGGGCTGCGGGGTGTTCGGCAACGAGCCCGCGACGGTGGCGGAGGCGTTCGCGGTCGCTCTGCGGGACAACCCGTTCTTCGAGCACGTGGTGTTCGCGGTGTTCGACCGGCAAGCGGGGCAGCCGGTGCTCGGCGCGTTCGAGGCGGTGTTCGGCGGCGAGCGCGCGGTTGAGCACGAAACGCCGGGTAGGAGGGCAGCCTCGAAGTAGTCGGCGCGGGCGGTGGGCAAGGACATTGGGGCGAACGCGAAGCCGACCGCTAGCGAGGTGGACGCCCCATGCTGCACGCCCAGCCCGTTGCGCGCCCTGTCCGGTCGGGGCGGTTGATCCTCGGTAGCGCCGTCGCCGGGGTGTTGTTGGCCGTGCTGTGGTCCTACGAGTTCGTGGACCACGTCATCGGCGCGAACGTCGCCAACGCCCTGCTCGGCGAGGAAGCCGCGACCACGTCGCTGGCGACCACCGCGGCCGGGTTGGTGTTCGCGTTCGTCTCCGGGGTCGCCGGGACGTTCACCGCGTGCAACATCGCGATGGCCGCGTCGGTCGGGCCCATGAGCCAAGCCGGTGGCACGTCCCTGTTGCGGCCCTTCGGTTTCTTCACCGCGGGCATGGTCGGGGTGTCGGCGGTGTACGGCGCGGTCGGGGTGTTGATCGGCCCCGGGCTGCCCCAGCTGTCGGCCGCGACCGTCGGGACCATGCCGGTGCGGCTGGTGCAGTCGGCGGTGGTGTTCGGGGTGGTCGGGCTCGCGCTGACCTACATCGGGTTGGCGGCGCTCGGCGTGGTGCGCGACGTGTTCCGCGGGCGGCCCGTGGCGCGGGTCGTGGTGCTGGGGGCGTTGGTGGGCGCGTTCCTCATCGGACGGCCCTACCCGATGTTCATCAAGCTGTTCCGGTCGGCGGTCGAGTCCGGGAACCCGCTCTACGGCGCGGGGACGTTCGTGTTGCAGTCGCTGGGCAACATCGTGCTCGTCGCCATCCTGTTCGCCGTCCTGTGGCTGGTCACCAAGGGGCGGTTCGTCGCGTCGGTGGCCCGCCACCCCCGTCGCACGACCGCGATCAGCGCTTCCCTGCTGATCGCCCTCGGCGTGTTCCTGCTCGTGTACTGGGACGTCCGCGTGCCGGCGATCTTCGGCATCGGCTGGTTCCCGACCATGCCCTACAACTGATCACAAGAAGGAGCTGACGTGACCGCGACAATCGCTGCCCCCACGACCACGAGGTCGGACTCGCCCGTGCGGATCGGGGTGTTCGCCGGACTCGCCGGCGGCGTCGTGTTCGGCCTGCTGATGGCCGGCGTGGGCATGCTGCCGATGGTCGGCATGCTCATCGGCGTCGACAACGCCTTCGTCGGTTTCCTGGTGCACCTGGTGATCTCGGCGATCGCCGGCGGCCTGTTCGGAATGCTGAGCCGCAAGGTGGCCGACAAGATGGTCCCCATCTACGCCATGAGCGCCCTGTACGGGGTGGTGTGGTGGCTGCTGGGCGCGCTGATCATCATGCCGCTGTGGCTCAGCGTCACCGCGGACTCGGCGATGAGCGACATGGTGTTCGTGGTCGGGAACGCCCAGTGGGTGAGCCTGTTCGGACACGTGTTCTTCGGCTGGGTGACCGGGGCGACGCTGCTCGCCCTGCGCGGTCACGCCCGTTGACGCTCGACCGACGCCCGGCCCCTTGTCGAGGGGGCCGGGCGTCAGTGTTCCAGGCGGACGCAGCAGTGGCCCGGTGAGGGCGCCAGGCGGGCGGTGAGGCCGGTTGGCGCCAGGCCGTCCAGCAGGCCTTCCATCAGGTGCAGGTTCGCCCCGCACACAAGCTGGGTGTGTCGTTGGGCCAAGGCGTGGAAGGGGCAGTTGCCCAGCACGACCGCGTCGTCCTCCGCGCGCGGCTCGAAGCCCAACTCCTCCAGGGCGGCCACGGTGTCGCCCTGCGCCGACCGGCCGAGGTCGCGGCCGAGGTCGCGGGCGCGGCGGTGCAGGACGGCGCGGGCCGGTTCGCCCGTGGTGTCCGACTCGTGGACGGCGTCGGCGAGCAGGGTGCCGATCAGTTCGTAGCGGTTCTCCGGCAGGGAGACGGCGATCGGGTGCGCGGACCGGCGGTAGAGCTTGGCCGGGCGGCCCGCGCCGGGGCCGGTGCGTCCGGTGCGGCGCTCGTGGACGGCCTCCAGCAGGCCTTCGGCGACCAGGCGGTCCAGGTGGAAGGCGACGGTCGTGCGCGGGACGCCGACGGCGGTCGCGGCCTCGTCCTTGCCCACCGGGGCGGGTTGCCGGGCGACGTAGTCGTACAGCCGGCGCCGGGTCGGCTCGTCGAGCGCGGCGACGGCCGCCACCGGGTCGTGCGGGGTCTCGGCCATTCTAAAACCAACTTCTGTTGACTAAATCGGCTGCGACCTTCTAACGTTAGCGCACGTTGTCGTTAGAAGGAGGCATGATCGGCATGGCGCAACCCCGGTTGCAGGTCCTCCACGGCCGCGACGGCGTGGACCTGGAGGCCGCGCGGCGGGCCGTCGCGGACCTGCTGCTCGCCCTGGGCAAGGACCCCGAGTCCGAGCACCTGGCCGACACCCCGCGCCGGGTGGCGCACGCCTACGCCGAACTGCTGACCCCGCGCGAGTTCAACCTGACGACCTTCCCCAACGACGAGGGCTACGACGAACTCGTCCTGGCCCGCGACATCCCGGTGCAGTCGCTGTGCGAGCACCACATGCTGCCGTTCCAGGGCGTGGCGCACGTCGGCTACCTGCCCGGCGAGCGCATCCTGGGCTTGTCCAAGCTGGCCCGCGTGGTCGAGCTGTTCGCCCGCGACCTCCAGGTGCAGGAACGCCTGACCAAGCAGGTCGCCGACTGGCTCCAGGAGCATCTGGCCCCGCGCGGTGTCGGCGTGGTTATCGAGGCGGAGCACCTGTGCATGTCGTTGCGCGGTGTCCGGGCGGTCGGCTCCAGCACCGTCACCTCGGCCCTGCACGGCGTCCTGCGCGACGACGCCCGTTCCCGCCAGGAGTTCTTCGCCCTGACCGAGCGGTAGTGCTTGCCGAAAACGAACGTTCGTGCTGAAATCGTGGCGTGAGCAAGGGTGAGGCGACCAGGCAGGCCGTGCTGGAGCGCGCCGCCGCCACCGCCAGCCGGATCGGGCTGTCCGGGTTGACCATCGGGTCGCTGGCGGACGACACCGGCATGTCCAAGAGCGGCTTGTTCGCCCACTTCCGGTCCAAGGAACTGTTGCAGGCGCAGGTGCTCGCCCACGCCCGACAGCTGTTCGTCGACCAGGTCGTCCGCCCGGCACTGGCCGCCCCGCGCGGTGAGGCGCGGGTGCGCGCCCTGTTCGAGCACTGGCTAGCCACCACGAAGGACCGCAGCTCAGCGTGCCTTTTCGTGTCGGCCTCCGCCGAGTACGACGACCAGCCCGGCCCGATCCGCGACCAACTGGTGCAGGACCACCTGGACTTCGCCGACTCGGTGGCCCAGATGTTCCGCACCGGCATCAGCGAGGGCGACTTCCACCGGGACGCCGACCCGGACCAGTTCGCCCACGACCTCCACGGCGTGATGCTGGCGTTCTTCCACGCCCGCCGCCTACTGGACGACCCGGCCGCCGAAGCCCGGACCAGGCACGCCTTCGACAACCTGCTCGCCGCCGCGCGAGCGTAACCACCAGGGGGAAGAGGAATGGCCCGTTCACGCGCCAAGAAAAGCACGATCGTTCGTGCTAAGTTCATCAGGACCGGCTTCGGTGTCCTGGAGCGCGTCGCACCTACCCTGGGAGGCCGCCTGGCCCTCCGAATCTGGTGCACCCCTAGACACGCACGACCATCCTCCGCGCCGGTAGGCGGCACCCGACACCAGGTGGCTGTGCACGGAAGCACAGTCGTCGCCGAGACTTGGGGTTCCGGCCCTGTCGTATACCTGGTGCACGGCTGGGGCGGCCACCGCAACCAACTAAACCGTTTCGTCGCACCCCTAGTCGCCGCCGGCTACCAGGTAGTCACCTTCGACGCCCTGAGCCACGGCGAATCCGGCCCCGGCAAGCTGGGCCGCCGACAGGCAACCCTCCCCGAGTTCTCCGACGCCCTGACAGCGGTCGTCACCAATTTCGGCCCGGCCCACGGCATCATCGCCCACTCAATGGGCGCCACCGCAACCGCACTAGCCGTACTGGACGGCCTACCCGCCACCAGGCTCGCGTTCATAGCCCCGATGGCCGACCCTCTGGCCCAAACCCACCTCTTCGCCAGCTTCCTGGGTTTCGGCACCCGAGTACACCGCGCCTTCATCACCCGCCTGGAACAGATAGCCGGCCGCCCCATGTCCACCTTCAACATCCCGTCCCGCGCAACAACGCAGCCCCTCCCACCCCTGGTTGTCATCCACGACAAGGGCGACCGCGAGGTAGACCACACCAACGGCGAAACCCTGGCGTCCGCTTGGCCAGACGCCAAACTCATCACCACCACCGGCCTAGGCCACCACCGCATCCTCAGCGACACCAACGTGCTCCACGAGGCAGTCACCTTCGTCACCGCCTCCACCCCAGCCGTCCCACGCTAAAAACCCGCACCCAGAAATAACATTGCCCCTCCCTCACCACCCGCCGACCGGGACGTTGTGCTCGCGACGGGTCGCCTGCTGCTCAGGCCTTGGCGGGTGGTCGAGGCGGTGGTCCAGCGCGAGCTGTGGACCGAACGCGATCCACGAGTGCCGCCGCACCGCCGTATCGACGCGGATGGGCATCCGACGCTCGAGGAACCCGAGGATGCGATCCGCGCCGGCCGGCGTCGACCGTGGAGGACGAGTACACGAACTGACCGCACGACGAAGCAACCGCACATCGGCAGAAGCGGTCGCTCGTGCTCGATCAGCGGCGTGCGAGCGCGTCGGGTCCGGAAATGATCGGATCGGTTCGCTGCGATCGGGCGGGGGCTGGGTGCCTTCGGTCAAGGTTGAGCAGGAAGGAGGGACTCATGATCTCGGCACTCAACCGGCTCGTCGATCACGTCGAGGAGCACTTGAGCGAAGAGCTCGACGTGGACGGATTGGCCAGGGCGCTCGGCACGACCGGGTACCACCTGCGTCGGATGTTCTCGTCGTTGGCGGGCATGCCGCTGTCGGAGTACGTGCGGCGGCGACGGATGACCGTGGCCGCTGCCGACGTCATTCGGGGTGAGGACGACCTGCTTGGCATCGCCGTTCGGCACGGGTACGGCTCGACCGAGGCGTTCGGGCGCGCGTTCCGGGCGGTTCACGGTGTCGGGCCCGGTGACGTCCGCCGGGATGGAGGCCCCCTTCGCACACAACCACAGCTCAGGTTCCGCCTGACCGTCGAAGGGACGATCCGCATGGACACCCGAATCACCGACCGCCCCGCGTTCCGGCTCGTCGGACACGCCACCCGCGTCCCGCTCATCCACCACGGCGTCAACCCGCACATCCAGGAGCACATCGCCGCACTGCCGCCGGAGGAACACCTGCGGCTCAAGGCCCTCGGCGACACCGAACCGGCGGGCCTCCTCCAGGTCAGCGACGACGTAGACCCCGAAGCCACCGAGGGCAGCGAACTGACCTACCTGCACGGCGTCGCCGTCACCCAGGACACCTCGGTCCCCAACGACCTCGACGGCATCGAGGTGCCGGCCGGCAGGTGGGCGGTCTTCCGCACCACCGGCCCCTACCCGCACACCCTCCAGACCACCTGGGCCGCGACCGCGACCGAGTGGTTCCCCTCCAACCCGTGGCGCCTGCGGCCAGGCCCGTCCATCGTGACGATCCTCGACCGCACGGACGACTTCAGCACCGCGACCTGCGAGCTGTGGCTGCCCGTCGAGCCGGCGTGACGGCATCGGGAACGGGCGTTCACGCCCGTTCCCGATCAGCGGGAACGGAGCACAGGCGGCGTCGCGGCCGTCGGGTGGACAGGGGCCAAGATCCCGGGTCGGGGTACCGCATCGACGTCGTGGGCGAAATGCCTTGCCCAGCCGGGAAACCCGGGCTTACCGCCTGCTCCCTATGGTGATGCCGCGCGCCCACTCGACCGCCTGGTCCCGCTGCCGGTCGCGCAGCGGGCCGGTGGTGCCGGTGACCCAGAACGTCTTCGGTGGCGTGACGAGCGGGAAACCCAGCTTGCGCAGGCGCTTGGCGATCACCTTGGCGGCCGAGCCGGGCAGGATGCCGACCTTCACACGGGTGTCGAACGTGACTGCGACCGTGCGGTTCACGTTGTGCGCCAACACATCCAGCCATTCACGGACACCACGTCCCGGCGACACCAGCGGGCTCGTCGTCTGCTCGGCGGCGGACGTGCGCGTGCTGGGCCGGCTCAGGCTGAAGGCGTGCGTGGGCGCGCCGACGACCAGCAGTTCGACGTCGTCGGGCAGTGTGTCGGGTGCTTGCGACACCTCGACCACCTCCACGTCGCCGAACCCGGTCAACCCCTGTGCGACCGCTTCAGCGACCGTCCGCGTGTTGCCGAACATCGACTCGTAGACGACCAGCGCTCGTGCCATCGGACACCCCTTTCCTCCACTTCCAGGCTTCTCGGTCGTGATCGGCACGAGCAGTGGCGAAGGCCCGGCCCGGGCAGGGACCTTCGTGCCGCACCTCGGGGTCGTCGGTCTCTCCTCCCCGCGATCACCGCCGGTCAGTGTGGGTGTGGAATCACTTCGAGGAGGTACGCGATGAAGGCGATGGTGTTCCACGGTCCTGGTCAGCGCGCGTGGGAGGACGTGCCGGACGCGGTGCTGGTCGAGCCCACGGACGCGGTCGTGCGGGTCACGGCCGCCACCATCTGCGGCACGGACCTGCACATCCTCAAGGGCGACGTGCCCGAGGTCGTGCCGGGCCGGGTGCTCGGGCACGAGGCGGTCGGGGTCGTGGAGCAGGTCGGCGCGGCGGTCACCGGGATCAAGCCGGGTGACCGGGTGCTGGTGTCGTGCATCAGCGGCTGCGGGCGGTGCTCGTACTGCCGCACCGGGTCCTACGGGCAGTGCCGGGGAGGCGGTGGCTGGGTGCTGGGGCACCTGGTGGACGGGACGCACGCCGAGTACGTGCGGGTGCCGTTCGCCGACCTGTCCACGCACCTGCTGCCCGACGGCGTGGCCGACGCGGACGCGGTGATGCTGTCCGACATCCTGCCCACGGCCTACGAGGTGGGCGTGCGCAACGGCCGGGTCGAGCCTGGTCAGACCGTCGTGGTGGTCGGCGCGGGTCCGATCGGGCTGGCGGCGATCGAGACCGCGAAGCTCTACAGCCCCGGCCGGATCGTCGCCGTGGACCTGGCCGCGTCGCGGCTGGAGGCGGCCAAGCAGTTCGGCGCGGACGTCGTGGTCGACGCCGGTGACCGCCCGGAGGACGTGGTCGCGGAGCTGACCGGCGGGCTGGGCGCGGACGTGGCGATCGAGGCCGTCGGCGTCCCGGAGACGTTCGAGCTGTGCGCGCGGCTGGTGCGGCCCGGTGGCCGGGTCGCGAACGTGGGTGTGCACGGCCGGCCCGCCACGCTGCACCTGGAAGACCTGTGGATCCGCAACGTCACCATCACCACCGGCCTGGTCGACACCGTCTCGACCCCAGACCTGCTGCGGATGCTGACCACCGGCCGCCTGGACGCGAGCCGCTTCGCCACCCACCACTTCGACCTGTCCGACATGGACACCGCGTACGACGTGTTCTCCCGCGCGGGCGAAACCGGCGCGCTGAAGGTGGTGCTGACGCGGTGACCGCAGTGGAGGAGCGCGTCGAGGCGTGGACCGGCTTCCGCGGCACGCTCTGACCACCGGGTCGAGTGCGCGGGTCAGGTGTTCTGGGGCTGGGTGGGTACGACCATCACCGGGCAAGGGGCGTGGTGGAGGAGGGCGTGGGACGTGGAGCCCAGAAGCAGGCCGGTCAGGGAGTTGTGGCCTCGGCTGCCCACGACGACCAGTGCCGCGTCCTCCGCCCGGTCGAGCAGTGCCGCCGATGCCGAGCCCCGGGCGACCACCAACTCCACCGGCACGTCCCGGTAGCGGGTGCGCCACGGGGACAACTGCCGGGCCAGCCGGCCGCCGTGCAGGGCGTGGTACTCGGCCAGGTCGACGCCGGCGGCCAGCGCGACCACGTCCCCGACGACCGGGTGCCACGTGTGCACCGCGACCACCCCGACACCGCGTGCCGACGCCTCCTCGAACGCCCGTGCCAGCACCGGCACGCTGTGCGGACCGCCGTGCACGCCGACCACCACCGGGCCGGGGGCGCGCGGGCTTCTCGCCGCGGACCACGACCACCGGGCGGCCGTCGTCGTCCACCACGGGCACCGCGCTGAACGCGCCGGCGGCCAACCGCTCGACGACCTCCTTGAACGGCGTGTCGGGGCGCACGGTCACGACTTCCCGGGTCATCACCGTCTGGATCTCGGGCTCACGCATCGGTTCGTTCTCCTCTGGTCCGGTCGAAGCGGAAGGCGGCGGCGAAGAGCAGGGCACCGCCCAACAGCAGCAGCACCACGCCCGCGGCGACCAGCAGCCAGGCCACCGGTCCGAGGGCGGGCAGGGACGCCGACGCGGTCACGGACGTGTCCACGACCCGCGTCCCGTCGGCGTTCATCACCACGGCGGTCCACCGGCCGGGCCGAACCTCCCAGGTCAGGGACCCGGTCCCGGAAGCGGTCCAGAACCGCTGCGCGCTGGGCACGGTGGCCGGCGCGCCGCCGGTGACGTGGTCGTACTCGGTCCGCTCGCCGACGCTCGACACCCGGTCGCGGTCCACTGTGGACAGATAGCGGTCGACGTCGTCGGACGGGCCGATCCCGACGAAGGTGCCCGGTCCGGCGCGCAACCCCACCTCGCCCAGCCAGTCCTCGCCGAGGAACCAGCCGGTGCCGGTGCGGTGCAGGTCGACCGCGCCCATCTCCAGGGCGTACCCGTTGGTCTGCAACGGTTGCGGCGGCGTGCTCAGCATCCCGTCGGCACCGCGCTGGGTCTGGTGCGCCCACAGGCCGATCGCGCCCGTGGCCGAGAACCCCGCCCCGGCCACCAGCAGCAGCACACCGAGCACCGCCGCGACGATCCGGCCAGCCGACCCGCCGCCGGGTGACGCGGGAGGCGATGGCTCGAACGCCGTGCCGGGCTCGTCGCCGCCGGTGTCCAGGCGGAAGGGCGGGTAGGCGTCGGTCATCAGGCCCGCGTAGGCCGCCACGCGCAGCGCCCACCGGTCCATGCCCAGCACGAAGTCGAACACCCCGCGCGGGTAGCGGCCGGTGAACAGCAGCGCCACCCCGGCGATCAGCACGAACAGCCCCACCAGCCCGAACGCCCACTCGCCGCTGCGGGTGGCCAGGTAACCGCCGCCGAGGAACACGCCCACGATCAACAGGTGCGGCACCACGAGCAGCCACTTCACCAGCACCAGGCCGCGCGAGAGGCGCTGCGGGTAGGCGATGTCGAGCGTGGCCGGGTAGTCCGGCTCCTCGCCCAGGCTGAACGGCGGGTACCGGTCGGTGCCCAGGGCGCCGAACGTGTAGTAGCCCACCCGCCAGGTCCAGCGCAGCACGCCGAGGTTGAACCCGAACAGCGAGCGCGGGTAGCGGCCGGTGACCAGGATCGCCACGAACGCGACCACGCTCAGCACCGTGAACGCCATCCAGAGCACGGACAGCACGAGGTAGTGCGGGATGGCCAGGAACCACTTCACCAGCCACAGCCACCGGTTCAACCCCGGGTCCAGCCGGGCGTGCACCCTCACGGGATACGTCGTCATGACACGCTCCTCCACAGCGGTTCCACCACTGCCCACTCCCGCGCCCAACTCCGGGCGTTGATCCCGTTGCGCGCCAAGCGCAACCCGACGCACACCGCGCCCACCACGGCGGCGAACAGCACCCACACCACGGTGGCGACGGCGATCGCGCCGGCCACCGCGCCTTCCGCGGACAGCGGCGGGTCGGCCGGGTCCCCGGCCGTGTCCACCCAGATCGGCACCGTCGCGCCGGCGGGCAGGCCGGGCACGGTCTCGACCGTCCCGCTGCGCACCGAGCCGTCGGCGGCGGTCCAGCGGGCGGGCGCCGACGACATCGCGATGACACCCTCGCCCGCTGGCAGGACCGGTGGCGCGTCCGCGGTCAGCACCGCCGGCACCTCGTGCCGGGTCGCCTGCTGCTCGCGGACCTGGGCCGCGCGCGCCGCGTGGGCCTCAGAACCGAACGCGGCGGCGACCGGCAGACCCAGCAGCGCCACCACCACGGCCGCGACCACCGCGGCCCCTTCGACCCGGTCGCCGCGCCGGGCGACCGGGTTGCGGCCGGGGAACACCCTCCGCGCCGCCGTCCTGAGGTCCACCACCGACCACCTCCTGTCGGCTCCCACGCTCGTCCCCGCGCGCCGCCGGCCACAGAGTCCTTGGTCGTCCCGGTGGTCCCTGTTCACCAGGGACCTTGGCCACTGACACCCGGCCCGCCGCCGGACGAGCATCGGGGCATGCACGAGATCGCGAACATCCACACCGAACTGGCCGAGGGCATCCCCGCCGAGGCGGGCGACTACGCCCGCACCAAGGTCGAGGCGCTGGCCAGGTACTCCCCCGCCGACGTCCCCGTCGCCACCGCGCGCCTGGACTTCGACGGACCGCGCCGGGTCACCGCGCACGGCCGCCTGGACGTCAACGGCGTCCCGGTCAACGCCAAGGCCACCGGCGACACCTACACCGAGGCCGTGGACCTGTTGCAGGACAAGCTGAAGCACCAACTGCTCGCGATGAGCGACTGAGCGGGCGGCGTCGAGGGAAGGAGCGGTGCCGTGATGCACTGGTACAGCGGTTTCGGCCCCGGCTGGGCCGGGATGCTGCTCATGACGTTGATCACCCTGGCGGTCGTCGCCGCCGTGGTCCTGCTGGCGATCGCCGCGCTGCGGCCCAGGAGCCGACCCCACGACGACGCGACGCACGTGCCCGACCTGCGGCTGGCCCGCGGCGAGATCGACGAGGACGAGCACAGCCGGCTGCGCCGCGCGCTGACCACGGACCCGAGGTGACGAGATGACCAAGCCGGTCGTGGTAGCCGCCGACCACGCGACCTCCACAGCCCTGACCTGGGCCGCCGAGCACGCCAAGGTGCTCGGCGCACCGCTGGAGCTGTGCCCCGCGGAACCCGCCGACCTGCTCGTCGCCGCCGCACGCGCCGAGACCGTGGTGATCGGGCACCACGGCCCGTTCGCGCTGCCCCGGCACCTCATGGCGGTGGTGGAGAACGCGACCTGCGACGTCGTCGTGGTCCGGGGAGGCCCCTCCGGTGGTCACCACCGAGTCACCGCCTTGATCACCGGCTCGGTCCACGACCCCGCCGTCCTCGCCCGCGCGACGGAACTGGCCCGTCAGCGGGGGTCCGTGCTGCGCGTACTGCACGCCGTGCCACCGCTGCCGGTCCGCGCCGACGACCCCCACCAGCCAATCACCAATGCGGACAAGGTGCTGCGGGGCATCCGACACGCCTCGGTGGTCGCGCGCATGCACCCGCACGAGGCCGTCACGCGCTACGCCGACACGGACCTGTTCGTCGTCGGCGACCCCGGCCCCACCACCCGCGCAGCCCTGCACCACGCACCATGCCCGGTCTTCGTGGTCCACCGCGCACCCGTCGAGACACTCCACTTGCCAACCCAACGCGACCGCAGCCTTACGGCATCACACTGAGCTCGGCCTCGACCGGCCAGGTCCGTTCGTCCAGGAACCGCCCACTCCAGCCGGGACGGGGAGGTCACCGCCACCTGGTTCGGCAACGCAACGCGAGCGGGCCTTCGGCCGGTCCGCCGGCCGGGTCAGCTCGGCGATCCCCGCGAGCTGCGTGCGGGAGCCCGTCGCGGTCACCAAAGCAACCGCTTCCCCCTTCCACCACATGCGTCCGGCGGTCCCGGTCGGCTGAGGACCTACGACCCTGCTGGTGGAGTACCTCGCTCGGCCACCGTCGAGGGCATGGACACAAGTTCGGAGGTGAGCCCCGTGGACCTCGGTCGGCCCGATGACGAGACCATCCGGACCGCCCTGGCGCTGGCGTGCCGTGCACCCTCGGTGCACAACACCCAGCCGTGGCGGTGGCGGATCGGCGACCGGAGCGTGCACCTGTACGCCGACGACAGCCGCAGACTGCCCACCACCGACCCCGACGGCCGCGACCTGCTGCTCAGCTGCGGCGCGGCCCTGCACCACCTGCGAGTCGCGCTGGCCGCACTCGGGTGGCGGGCGGTCGTGCACCGGCTGCCCAACCCCGCCGCCCCCGACCACCTCGCGGCCGTGGAATTCACCCGCCGCGAGCCGACCTCCGACGAAGTCGCCCTGGCCGGCGCCATCCCGCGCCGCCGCACCGATCGCCGCCGGTTCTCCTCGTGGGGCGTGCCGAGTTCGGTGCTGCTCCTGCTGGAGGACCGGGCCTCGGCCGAGGGAGCGGTCGCCCGCGAGGCCGCCGGTTCGCGTGCGCGGTTCGAGCTGGCCACCGCGATCGGCACTGCGGCTGCGGTGCAGGACGCCGAACCCGGCTACCGGTTCGAGACCCGAGCCTGGAGCGGCACCCACGCCGACCGCGACGGCGTGCCCGCGGCCAACGCGCCCTTTGGACTGCCCCAGCACGGTGACGTGCAGCTGCGTGAGTTCCCCGGCGGCGAACAGCTCGACGAGCGCGCCGGCGAGTGGGAGGACGACGGCGCGGCCCTGCTCGTGCTCGGCACCGCCTCCGACGACCGGTCGTCGGTGCTGCGCGCCGGCGAGGCGATGAGCGCGATCCTGCTGGAAGCGACCGTGGCGGGCCTGTCCACGACTCCGATCAGCCAGCCGCTGGAGGTCGCCGAGACCCGGGAACGCGTCCGGTCCGGGGTGCTGGACGGGGTGCTGTACCCGCAGATCGTGTTGCGCCTGGGCTGGGCGCCGTTCGACATCGACCCGGTTCCGCTGACGCCCCGGCGTTCGCTGCGCGAGGTCATCGACGGGTGGGAGGGCGCGTGAACGGGCCGGTGGTCGTAGGTGTCGACGGCTCCTCGTCGGCCAAGGCGGCGGTGCGGTGGGCGGCGGCGGAAGCGGACCGGCAGGGTGTGCCGCTGTCGGTCGTGCACGCCTGCTTGCTGGTGCCCGCACGGGTGCCGGACCCGATCGCGGTGCCCCGCGAGTACCACGAGGCCGTGTTGGAACAGGGTCGCGAGTGGCTCGCGGAAGCCGAGGAAGAGGCACGGCGGGTCGCTCCCGACTTGGCCGTCACGACCGAGCTGGCCTCAGGCGACGCGGCGGAGGTGCTGATCGGCCGCTCCGCGTCGGCGCGGCTGGTGGTGCTGGGATCGCGCGGGTTGGGCGGGTTCACCGGGCTGTTCGTGGGTTCCATCGCGGTCGCGCTGGCCACGCACGGGCACAGCCCGGTCGTGGTGGTGCGCGGCACCGAAGGGACAACGGTGGGCGGGACGTCGACCGTGGGGCCGGTGGTGGTGGGCGCGGACGGTTCGCCGGCCAGTTCCGCCGCGCTGGCGTTCGCGTTCGAGCACGCCGCGTCGACCGGGGCGGAGCTGGTGGCGTTGCGGACGTGGTCCGACGTCGCCGTCGAGACGGGCTGGCTGCACGGGCTGTCCGTGGACTGGGACCCGATCGACGCCGCCGAGCGGAAGCTGCTGGAACAGCAGGTCGCGCCGCACCGAGCCGCCCACCCCGACGTCGAGGTGCGGCTGGTGGTGGCGCGGGACCGACCGGCCCACCGGCTGGTGGCGCAGTCGCAGGACGCGTCGCTGGTCGTCGTGGGTTCCCGGGGCCGCGGTGGCTTCCGCGCCCTGCTGCTGGGGTCCACCAGCCAAGCCCTGATCCACCACGCGGCCTGCCCGGTCGCGGTGGTCCCGCACCAGGGCTAACGCAACGGCGGCAGACCCGCCTGGAATGGGGATGACATCGTGGAGGAGTTCGCCGGCACGTCCTGGCGGTCGACGTCGACGAGGTGGCGTCCGCGCTGGGCACCGACCTCGGCCGGGGCCTGGCCCCGGACGACGTCGACCGCAGGCTGGCCCGGGTGGGACCCAACCGGCTGGCCGAGCCCCCGGGACGACCGTGGTGGCGGCTGCTGGCCGCCCAGGTGGCCAACCCGTTGAACCTGGTGCTGGTCGTCGCGGCGGCCCTCGCCGGGGCCGTGGAGCGGTCCTACAAGGAGGCCGTGGTCATCGGTGTGGTGCTGGGCCTCAACGGCGTGCTCGGGTTCGTGCAGGAACGCCGGGCCGACCAGGCGGTGGCGGCGCTGCGCGCGATGCTCAGCCCCGCCGCCAAGGTCCGCCGCGCCGGGCTGGTGGTCGAGGTGCCGGCCGAGGAGCTCGTCCCCGGGGACGTCGTGCTGGTCGAGGCGGGCGACCGGGTGCCCGCCGACGGGCGCCTGACGACCTCGGTGAACCTGGAGGTCGACGAGTCCGGGTTGACCGGCGAATCGGTGCCGGTGGCCAAGTCGGTCGAGCCCGTGGCCGATGTCGGCCTGTCCGACCGCACGTGCATGCTGCACATGTCCACCACCGTGACCCGCGGGCACGCCGAACTGCTGGTCACCGGCACGGGCATGGCCACCGAGATCGGCCACGTCGCCACCCTGCTGGAACGCACCGACACCACCCGCACCCCGTTGCAGCGGCAGCTGGACCGGTTGGGCGTCCGCCTGGCCTACCTCGCCGGCGCCGCGGTCGTGCTCGTGGCGATGACCCAGCTCGCCACGGGCGGCGGCATCGGCGAGGTGATCACCCTGGCGGTCGCGCTCGGCGTCGCCGCGATCCCCGAGGGGCTGCCCGCGGTCGTCACCGTCACCCTGGCGCTCGGGATGCGCCGGATGGCCCGTCAACGCGCGATCGTCAAACGCCTGACCGCCGTGGAGACGCTGGGCGCGACCACGGTCATCTGCACCGACAAGACCGGCACCCTGACCCTCAACCAGATGACCGCCCGCACCCTGTGGCACGCCGGACGCCGGTACGCCGTCACCGGCGAGGGTTACGGCCACGACGGGACCATCACCGCCGGAGACGGCCGACCCCCGGGCGACCTACGGGACGTGCTGGCGCCCGCGATCCTCTGCAACGACGCCATCGTGCGCGACGGGGTCCTGGTCGGCGACCCCACCGAAGGCGCCCTGCTGGCGCTGGCGGGCAAGGCGGGGCTGGACGTCCAGGCGCTGCGGGCCGCGTCCCCGCGCGTCGCCGAGATCCCGTTCGACTCGGCGTTGAAGTACATGGCGACCTTCCACCGCGACGGGACGGGCACCCGGGTTTGCGTCAAGGGGGCCGCCGACGTGCTGCTGCGCCTGGCCACCCACGTGCGGCTGGGTGAGCAGGACGTGCCGCTGGACCAGCGGCGGCGCACCGCCGTCGAGGACGAGCTGCACCGCATGGCCCGACGCGGCCAACGAGTGCTCGGGGTCGCAGTCGGGCACTCCCCCGACGCCGAACCCGTCCTGCCGACCGAGTTGGTCCTGGTGGGGCTCGTCGGGCTGCTGGACCCGCCGCGACCGGAGGCGCGGGCGGCGATCGCCGAGTGCCGGACCGCCGGCATCGACGTCAAGATGATCACCGGCGACCACCTCGCCACCGCCTCCTCCATCGCCGACACCCTCGGCATCCACGGCGACGGCGTGTCCGGGGCGGACCTCGACCGGCTCGACGACCACGGGTTGGACCGAGCCGTCGAACGGACCGGCGTGTTCGCCCGCGTCGCACCCGAGCACAAGATCCGCGTCGTGACCGCGTTGCGGCGCCGGGGCGAGGTCGTCGCCATGACCGGCGACGGCGTCAACGACGCACCCGCGCTCAAGGGCGCCGACATCGGCGTGGCGATGGGCGTGACCGGCACCGACGTGGCCAAGGAAGCCGCCGCGATGGTGCTCACCGACGACAACTTCGCCACCATCGTCGGCGCGGTGCGCCAGGGCCGGGCGATCTACGACAACATCGTGAAGTTCGTCCGCTTCCAGGTCGGCACCAACGTGGCCGCGATCCTGACGATGGTCGCCGGCTCGGTGTTCTTCCTGGGCGACGCCGTGGTGCTCACGCCGTTGATGCTGCTGTGGATCAACGTCATCGCCGACGGCCCGCCGGCGTTGGCGCTGGGCCTGGAACCGGCACGCCCGTCGGTCATGCGCGAACCCCCACGCCCGCCCGGCGCGCACATCCTCACCGGCGCGCGCATGGCCCGCATCGCGGGTATCGCCACGGTGATGGTCGTCGGCACCCTGCTGCTGTTCCGCCACGGCCTCGACCGCGGCACCGCCACCGCGCAAGCCCTGGCTTTCACGACGTTCGTGCTGTTCCAGGTGGCCAACATCTTCAACGTCCGCGACGAACACGGCTCCGCCTTCGGCCCACTCCTGCTGCACAACCGACGCCTGTGGGCGGCGCTGGCGGCGGTACTGGCCCTCCAGGTGTGCGCGGTCCACGTCCCACTCGCACAATCCCTCTTCGGCACCACCGCACTCACCCCCACCGACTGGGCGCTCGCGGCGGCTACCGCCTCACTCGCCCTGTGGGTCGAGGAACTCCGCAAACTCCTGCTACGCACCCGGTCTGCGGATCGCGTGGCCGAGCGCGGCGCGTATCGGGTTGTCCAGCACGAGGATCGGCGCGCAGATGCCCGGGGGCTCCGTGGCTAGGAAGCTCCTCCGCACCATCACGTCGACCCAATCCTTCGGCCGGAACGGTCGGCTGCCGAAGAACACGCCGGAGACGAACCCGATCGTCAGGTCCGCCGGCAGCCCGTTCCACAGGCGCAGCCTGGACTGCGGCACGTCGAGCCCGCCGAACGCAGCCCGGACCGCCCCCACGACGAAGGAAAGGGTGACCGGTGTCCCCGCTCGATAGCGGGCCTGCGCCTCGACGACCGCCGCCGGCGGGGCGTGCCGCAACGCGAGCGCGAGCAGGGGTAGCGACAGCCGGTGGTCGACCCGCACGTGGAACGTGGGGAGGTCGGCGTCCGCGGTCCGGTCGACGAGCCACGCCACCCGGCCCATCACCCACGCGGTCGCCGTGCCCTCCCGGTGGAACGGTTGCCACACCCAGGGCAGGGCCGCGACGTGGGCCACCGGGACGACACCGCCCAGCGCCACCTCGACATCCTCGTCGGTCACCAGTTCGGCCAGGCACCAGGCCGCGTGCCACGCCGTCTTCCGCTCGTCCCAGATCAGGCCGGCCAGAGCGGTGGCGGCGGCCGGGGTGGCGATGTCGCGCAGGGCGGCGACGGCCCGGGTCGACCCCGCCCCGGCGGCGCGGGTCAGGACCGGCACGGCCGCGTCGCCCATGCCGACCAGGTGGTGGAAGGCCCCGACCTCGAACAGCACGTCCGCTGCGTCCGGTCGCCTGGTGGCCGCCAGCGCCGCGCAGGCGGCCTCGTGGGCCCAGAAGTCGCCCCGCCGCGCGGCATCCACCAGGAAGCGGAACTCGCCGCGCCCGCGTGCGCTGGGGACGGCGGCGACGGTCGCGAACGCCCGCACCACGGCGTGACCGGTCCCGGGGCGGCTGCCTTCGGACAGCATGGCGCGCGCGGTCGAGGTGACGGACCGGTCGAGGGACGCGGCGACGACCCGTGCGTGCGCCAGGCACTCGAACGCCAGGAGGGGGTCTCCCTCGGCCACAGCCGCGACGAGCGGTGTCACGTCGACCGTGGTCAGGCCGCACCACAGCAGCAGGGTCTCGCGCCACTCGGCCGGTGCGCGGCGGAACCTGCGCAGCACCGCGCCGGCGTCGGCGAGCAGCGCCTCGGCGGCCAGGTACTCCTGGAGGGTCAGGTGCGCGAACTGGTACCGCTCGCCACCGTCGACCCGCAGCAGCAGGCCGCTGCGTTCCACGATCTCCTCGAGCACCTCGTGCGCATGCGAGGCGTCCACGGACAGCCGGGGCAACAGGGCGCCGACTTCCGCCACGGCCACCGCGTACGGGATGGTCAGCCGGTCGGCGCTGCCGGCGTCGTGCGCGATCAGGGCCAGGTGCTTGAGCACCTCGCTCTTGACCGGACCGGGGAACCGGGTGGTCGTGCGCTTGAGCCGGCCGAGCAGGGCGCGCGTCGCCTCCCGGTAGAACGTCGCCCGCGAGGCGGGCAGGACGTCGTGCTCGCTCGCGTGGGTGCCGTACAGGTAGGCGATCATGGTCAACAGCAGCGGCGACCCCGCCAAGCGCATCATCCCCGGGTTGGCGCGCAAGGCGTCCAGCAGGTCCTCCGCCCGGTCGCCCAGCCCCGGCCACCGGCGCAGGAACCGCCCGATCAGGCGCTCGTCCCACTCCAGCACGCGGACCTCCACCCCGATCTCCGGCAGCAGGTCGCCGTCGTAGACCGCCGTCCGGCAGGTCACCACGACCGGGGCCTGGTGGTGCCTGCGCGCGAAATCGCGCAGCATCCCCGACACCCGGTGCCGGTCCGCGGCGTTGACCTCGTCCAAGCCGTCGAAGAGCACCGTCAGGGTCCCGTCGCGCAGCTTCCGCTCGACGAACCGCCCGGCCCGCGGGAAGCCGTCGCGGTCGAACTGCTCGACGATCAACCGTTCCAACGACTCGGTGGTGCCGTTGCAGCGGCGCAGGTCCAGGACGACGGGCACCTGCCTTCGTCCACCGGAGTCCGCCCACCCGAGCACGGTGTGCCGCAGCAGCACCGACTTGCCCGCTCCGGGATCGCCGAGGACCACCACCTGCCGAGCCCGGCGGATCCGGTCCTGGACGTCGCCGTCGGCACCGCCTCCCGGCGCGACGGCCTTGAGCGGCAGGTAGACCTGGCTGACGTGCAGGTCCACGTCCGGGCCGAACACGACCGGCAGCTTCCCGGCCGCGGCGGCCACCCGCCGCCGGTACCGCCGCAGCAGCCAGGCGCAGACCAGCCGCCCGTGCCCCCGACTGCCGGACGGCGCCGAGCCGCGATGGACGCGGAGGTCCCGCCCGGCCTGGTACACCTGCCCGGAACCGGAGGCGACGCCGACCTGGTCCACCCGCACGGCACCGACCAACGCAGTCCTCCACCACGATCTCCGTCGCCGCGCCCACCGGCCACGGCACATCCCCGCGCACACGAGAACCGAGATCCACCCGGACTGCAACGCAGAACTGCGGCTCCGCCGAGACTTGTGGTCAGGGCAGGAGGTCGCGTTCCTCCAGCAGGGCACGGGCGTGGTTGATGGCGTCTGGGGTGTGGTCGAAGGTGTGGACGTCCAGTGTGGCCAGTGCGCGACGGTGTTCCTCGCGCACGCCGGACATCAGGACCGTGATGCCCCGGTGTTCCAAGCGGCGCACGGCGTCGCGGAGCACGTGCACGCCCGTGGCGTCGATCGCGGACACGCGGGACATCCGGAGGATCACCACCGACACGGGCGCGATCTCGGTCAGCTCCAGCAGGAATCGGTGGGCGGCGGCGAACAGCAGTGGCCCGTCCAGGCGGTAGGCGACGATGTGTTGAGCCAGCAGTGCCCGTTCCTCCTCGCGGTGGTCGCCGGGCTCCAGCGGCACCTCCTCCAGCCGTGCCGTCCGGGAAACCGCCCGCAGCGCGAATACCCCCGCCAAGACCAGGCCGACGATCACGGCGGTGACCAGGTCCAGCGCGAGCGTGGCCACGGCGGTCAGCGCGAGCACGGCCGCATCGGAACGTCCCGAGCGCACCAACGCGCGCACGGAACCGACCTCGATCATCCGGACCGCCGTGGCCAGCAGGACACCGGCCAGCACCGCGAGCGGCACCTGCGCCACCCACGGCGCGGCGACCAGCACGATCACCAGCAGCACCAGTGCGTGGGTCAGGGCCGCCAGCCGCGAAGTCGCGCCGGAACGCACGTTGACCGCGGTGCGCGCGATGGCCGCCGTGGCGGGCACCCCGCCGAACAGCGGTACCACCAGGTTCGCGAGACCCTGCCCGAACAGCTCGCGATCCGGGTCGTGCCGCTGGTTGACGCTCATCCCGTCCGCCACCGCCGCCGACAGCAAGCTCTCCAACGCCGCCAACGCGGCCACCGCCACCGCCGAAGGCAGCAGCGACCACACCGCCCCCAAGTCCAGGAACCCGAACGAAGGCGCAGGCAGCGAAGCCGGCAACTCGCCGATACGCGCCACCGGGAGCCACTGCGCAGCCAACGTGCCCACGACCACCGCGGGCAACGAGAACGGCACCCCAGGCCGCCACCGCGCACCTGCCAGCACCACCAAGGCGACCCCGCCGGCCAGCGCGACGGCCTCCCAACGCGGCGCCGCCGCGAACTCGGACACCGCCGCGACAACCGCCCGCACCACGTGGTCCTCCGCAGGCGCGGGAACACCCAACGCGGCCGGGACCTGCTGCAACGCGATCACGGCCGCGATACCGATGGTGAAACCCTCCACCACCGGCACGGGCACGTACCGCATGTAACGCCCGGCCCGTGCGACCGCGAGCACCACCAAGAGCACACCCGCGAGCAGCCCGACCGTGAGCACCCCGTCCACGCCGTACCGGGCCACGATCGGCACCAACACCACCGTCATGGCACCGGTCGGCCCGGACACCTGGAGGCTGGAACCCCCGAACACCGCCGCCAACGCACCCGCCACCACCGCGGTGACCAGCCCGGACGCCGCACCGAGCCCCGACGCGACCCCGAAGCCCAGCGCGAGCGGCAACGCCACCACCGCCACCGTCACCCCGGCGAGCAGGTCCCGGCGGGTCGCGCCGACCCAGTCCGCCCGGACCGGCAGGAACCCCGTCACGCCCGCTCCTCGGCGCGCAGCATCGCGAGCAACTCGTTCTGCCCGTCGAGCAGCCCGGTCAGCACCTTCCGCGCCACCCGCAGCAGCTCGCCGACGTCGTCGCTGGTCAGGGCGTAGACGACGGTCGTGCCCTCCCGGTTGGCCCGCACCACCCCCGACCGGCGCAGCACCGCCAGCTGCGCCGACAGGCTGGACGCCTCGATCCCGATGTCGGCGAGCAGGTCGCGCACCGGCTTGGGTCCGTCCTGGAGCAACTCCAGCACCCTGATCCGCACGGGGTGCCCGAGGATCCGGAAGAACTCGGCCTTGGCCTCGTGCAGCGGGAGGGGCACGCCCACCTCCGACAGTTGTGGAGTTGAAAACTTCTTCAACTCTACAACCCCGCGCGGGCCGCGCTGGTACCACACGGCGGAGCAGAGTCGTGCGACTCCACCGGACGCGCCGACGCCCCGCCTCCCCGAGGAGGCGGGGCCGGCCCTGCGGCGCTCGGGCTGCGGCGCGCCGAGCACCGGAACAGGCGGCCCGGAGGCGCCCGATCCCGGCTCGCGCGCCCAGCCCCCGCACCAGGGACCTTCTACCCTGTTCGGTGACACGTCCGGCCGGGGAGAGTCGGGTCCATGCGGCAGAGGTGGGTGCGGTGACGGCGAAGGTGTTCCTGGTCGACGACCACGAGGTGGTCCGCGTCGGGGTCAGGGAACTGCTCAACAGCTCCGACGACCTGGAGGTGGTCGGCGAGGCCGGCTCGGTCGCCGAGGCGCTGACGCGGGTGCCGGGCAGCGGCGCGGAGGTCGCGGTGCTCGACGTGCGGCTGCCCGACGGCAACGGCATCGAGCTGTGCCGCGAGCTGCGCTCCCGCCTGCCCGAGCTGAACTGCCTGATGCTCACCTCGTTCACCGACGACGAAGCCCTCTTCGACGCCATCATGGCCGGCGCCTCGGGCTTCGTCCTCAAGCGCATCGTGGGCAACGACCTGGTCAACGCCGTGCGCACGGTCGCCGGCGGCGGCTCGCTGCTGGACGCCCGCTCCACCACGGCCCTGCTCAACCGCATCCGCCGGGAGCGCGAGGAGGGCGACCCGGTCCGGACGCTGACCGACCAGGAGCGCACCGTCCTCGACCTCATCGGCCAGGGCCTGACCAACCGGCAGATCGCCGAGCAGATGTTCCTGGCCGAGAAGACGGTCAAGAACTACGTCTCCCACCTGCTGGCCAAGCTCGGCCTCGAACGCCGCACCCAAGCCGCCGTCATGGCCACCAAACTCCGCAAGCCCCACCCGTCGACGTCGGAAGACGGCTAGTCGGTCCGGGTGGTGTGGCCGGGTTCCCTCCGCCAAGGGAACCCGGCCACAGCCCCGTGTTCAGCCGTGGCCGGCATCCGGAAACCGCACCCCGACCACGCCGGCCCCCGGGTCATGACGTCCCGAGCCCTCATCGCGCGCCCTCCCCGACCCGTGCGCCGTTGTGCGGCGCCTCCGAAGCCGCCGGCGGGGGCAGGACCACGACCGGCGCGGTCGCGTGCCGCACGCAGTGCGCGGTGGTGCTGCCCAGGACGATCCGGCGCAGCACGCCGCCGGTGTGGGCGGCGACGACCAGCAGCGCCGCGCGACTGCTCCTCCAGCACCTCGGCGGCCGACGACCCGCGCACGCACTTGCGGATGATCCGCGGGAACGTCTCCCGGCCGACCGCCACCTCCCGCAACGCGGTCTCCACGGTCGCCTCGTCGGCCGGACCAGCTCGCGCACCACGACGACTCGGCCGTCGGCCAGCAACGTGCACGACCTCCACCGCACACCCACGCCGCTCGCCCTCCTCCACGGCCCACCGCACCGCGACACGACTCGCCGGCGACCCGTCCACACCCACGACGACGGTCTGGTCGATCTCTCCTCCTCGATTCGTCTGCTCCGAGCCTCCCGCCGCGCGGGCCGGGCGATCGGCCGGAGACGCCGCCCAGCACCGCTTCTGCGGCGTCCATACCGACGAGCCTCCGCGCCGCCAGTCAGCCACGGCAGTGCGCTTGGCCTCCTCCCGCCGGTGCCCTAGGTCCCGGCCACACTGCATCGAAGCGCTTAGACTTCGGACCGGCCGCAGGATCATCGGACCATCGCGCCGCCGCAAGCGATCTCGTTTGGCGGCAACAGGTTGACACACCCGAAGTCGTCGTCGACGGTTGGTGAAGCGCTTCGACGGAAGGATGGAAGATGACCGAAGCACACCGGACCGGGAGAAGCCGCCGCTGGGCGGCCCTGGGGCTGGCGTTGCTCACCGCGGCGGGTCTGGCCACCGGTCCCGCGTCGGCCGAGCCCGAACCCGCCGCGAGCCACGTCCCCGGCACCGCGCAGGGCGTGATGGCGGCGATGCAACCCAGCTGGAACCTGGGCAACTCCCTGGACGCCATCCCGAACGAGACCGCCTGGGGCAACCCGCCCGCCACCAAGGCGCTGTTCGACGCGATCCGCGCGAAGGGCTTCCGCAGCGTCCGCATCCCGGTGACCTGGAGCAACGCCCAGTCCACCACCGCCCCCTACACCATCGACCCGGCCTACCTGGCCCGCGTCGAGGAGGTCGTGGAGGCCGCGCTGGCCGCCGGGCACTACGTGGTGCTCAACGTGCACCACGACTCGTGGCAGTGGATCTCGAAGATGGCCGACGACCACGACGCCGTCCGCGCGCGGTTCGACTCGACGTGGCAGCAGATCGCCACGACGTTCCGCGACGCGCCGCGCCGCCTGCTGTTCGAGAGCGTCAACGAGCCGCAGTTCGACAACGCCACCGACGCCCAGAAGAAGCAGTTCCTGGACGAGCTGAACACGTCCTTCCACACCCTCGTGCGCGGCTCCGGCGGCGGCAACGCAACCCGCGTGCTCGTCCTGCCGACCCTGGGCACCACCCCGAGCCAGACCCTCATGGAGGACCTGCTCGCCACCATCGAACGGCTGCGCGACCCCCAGCTGGCCGCGACCGTCCACTTCTACGGGTTCTGGCCGTTCAGCGTGAACATCGCGGGCTTCACCCGGTTCGAGGAGACCAGCCGCAAGGACCTCCTGGACACCTTCGCGCGGATCCGCGACAACTTCGGGGCCAGGGGCATCCCGGTCTACCTCGGCGAGTACGGCCTGCTGTCCTACCCGGACTACACGAAGCCCGCGGCCCCGGTGCAGCGCGGCGAGATGCACAAGTACTTCGAACTGCTCGGTCACCAGGCCCGGATCAGCGGTGTCACCACCGCCCTGTGGGACGCCGGCTCCTTCATCCACCGCGAGACCCTCCAGTGGCGTGAGAAGGACCTGATCGAGCTGATCCGGGCGAGTTGGCGGACCCGGTCCGGCACGGCGTCCTCCGACCAGGTGTTCGTGCCGAAGTCCGCGCCGATCACCGACCACTCCCTCACCCTCGAACGCAACGGCACCGTGTTCCGGGGGCTGTGGCACGGCGACACCCGACTGGTCGCCGGCCGCGACTACACCGTGTCCGGCGACCGGCTCACGATCAAGGCCGCCGCGCTGACCAGGCTGGTCGGCGACCGCGCCCACGGCGTCAACGCCACCCTCCAGGCCCGGTTCTCCGCGGGCGTGCCGTGGCCGATCGACGTGATCACCCACGACCTGCCCGTCCAGTCCGACGCCACCGGCACCACGGACGCCTTCGCCATCCCCACCCGGTTCCACGGTGACGTGCTGGCCACCATGCAGGCCCGCTACGCGGACGGCAGCAACGCCGGCACCGCCACCTGGACCCCGTACCAGGAGTTCCACCAGACCTTCTACCCGAAGTACGCCGACGGCACGCTGGTGCTGACCCCGGCCTTCCTCAACGCCCTCACCGACGGCGCCCCGGTGACGCTCACGTTCGACTTCTGGAGCGGCGCCGCCATCACCTACCACGTGACCAGGACCGGCACCACGGTGACCGGCACGACCTCCTGACCACGCCGAGCCGCCCCGACCACGATCAGGTCGGGGCGGCTCAGTGGTCGACGGGTCAGCGAGTGGGGTGGGGATCAGCGGGTGGCGTAGGGGTCCTGGGTGAGCAGGTGCGCCTTGAAGCCCTCGCCGATGCCGGGCTCGGGGGTGCCGGCCCAGTCCTTGATCAGCACCGCGCCGGTGGTGCAGCCCCACGGGGTCCAGGTCCACGCGAGGTAGCTGATGTCGTGCGCGTCGGCCCAGTCCATCAACCGGCCCATGTAGTCGAAGCCGCAGTTGTCCTGGCCGAACTCACCCAGCACGATCGGGACCTGCTGGGCGAGCGGGGCGATCTGGGTGTCCCAGCAGGACTCGGTGGCGCAGGCGTTGAAGCTGTAGGCGTGCCAGGAGGCGGCGATGTTGTTCCGCGGGTCGACCGGCTTGTGCGTCAGCCACTCCCGCATGTCGTTCGCCCACTCCAGGCCGCCCAGCATCAGGACGTTGGTCGCACCGGTGGCGCGCACCGCGTCCACCAGGTCCTGCATGCCCGCGGTCTCGTAGGGCAGGCCGGTGCAGGTGCCGCCGTCACGCCAGCACTGCCAGCCCACCGCCTTGTTCCAGTCGGCGGCCATCTCCGGGTACGGCTCGTTGAAGAGGTCGAAGACCACGGCGTCGTTGCCCTTGAACGTGGTGGCGACGCTGCTCCAGAACTGCGGGGCGTACCGCGCGTCCGGCATGGGCTTCTGGCACACCGCGTGCTCGTCCTTGCAGTGCCAGTCCGGGCTGTTGGTGTACGCGCCCCAGGTCCAGTGCAGGTCGAGGATCACGTTGATCCCGTTGTCCACCAACAGGTCCACGTAGTCCTTGACGGCCTGCTGGTAGGTGGCGCCGCCGGGCGAGCCGTGGACGCCCAGCCAGCACTCCTCGTTCAACGGGATCCGCACCGCGTGGATGTTCCAGGTCTTCATGGCGTCCACGGACGCCTGGTCCACCGGACCGCCGTCCCACATGCCCTTGCCCTGCACGCACGCGAACTCGCTGCTGGAACGGCTCACACCCAGTAACCGGTACGGCTCGTTGTCTGCGGTGACCAGCGCGTTGCCGGAGACGCGCAGCTCCGGCGCCGGTTCGTCGACCGGCGGGGTGCTGGTCGTGGTGGTGGTGGTCGTCGTCGGGATGGTGCCGGTGCAGGCGGTCCCGTTGAGCTTGAACGACGTCGGCACCGGGTTCGCCTCACCCCACGAGCCCACGAACCCGACGGACGTGGACGCCCCCGTGCCCAGCGACCCGTTCCAGTTCATGCTCGCCACCGACACCCGCGTGCCGGACTGGGTCCAGGTGGCACTCCACCCCTGGTTGACCTTCTGGTCGGTCTTCGGGAAGTCGAACTCCGCCGTCCAGCTCGACACCGGATCGCCGAGGTTGGTGATCGCCACGTCCGCGGTGAAGCCGCCCGGCCATTGGCTCTGGACCGTGTACGTGACCGAGCAGCCCGCCGCCGCCGAGGCGGGAA
Source organism: Saccharothrix sp. CCNWYY140 (assembly GCF_037401995.1). NCBI lineage: Bacteria > Bacillati > Actinomycetota > Actinomycetes > Pseudonocardiales > Pseudonocardiaceae > Saccharothrix > Saccharothrix sp. CCNWYY140. The sequence goes on along the minus strand of NZ_JBBEGC010000018.1, from coordinate 48,626 downwards.
GGGTCGTCGTCGCGAGGCCGGCCAGAACCAGCGCGCCGGCGGCACCGACGGCGAGCACTGCCTGACGATGTCGCATCTGCACTCCTCGTGTTCGTGGAAGATCGACGTCAAGCGCTGAGCGGAGGACCGACCCCCGGCGCACGACGACAGCTCGTGTCGAAGCGGTTCGACACAGCTCCCCAGCCTATTGATCAGAAGTGAGCGCTGGCAATGGTCAGCGGCTGTCGAATCGATTCGACGAATGCGCGCTCCCGTTCGTCGAACGCACTCGATCGCCCACGTGACCCATTGACGCCCGAGTCGAGGTCATGTTCTCATTCAACCCGCCGAAAGTTAGCGCTAACAATTGCGTAGCCCCGATCCGACCTGCTGAGACAAGCGAACAAGGGAGCAAGTAGGCAAGTAGTCAGCCCGCGATGTTAGCGCTCACTTCGAGATTCCCACGACTGTCGCCCCGCTCAACGGAGATCGGAGCACATCATGAACCGACGAGCACGGCTGCTCGCGGTGTCCTCCCTCGTCCTGGCCTCGACGTTCACCCTGCCCGCCGTCCCGGCGTCCGCGGCCACCCTGCCCACCGGGGCACGATCCCTGGAGGCGGTGAACTACCCCGGCCGGTACCTCCGCCACGCCGACTACCTGGGCCGGCTCGACGCCGTGACCTCGGGCAGCTCGGCGCAGATCAAGTCCGACGCCACCTTCACCGTCGTCAACGGCCTGGCGTCACCGACGTGCTATTCCTTCCAAGCGGCCAACGGGATGTTCCTCCGGCACTACGACTACCGCATCCGCTTGGAGGCCAACACCGGCACACCGACGTTCCGCGAGGACGCGACGTTCTGCCCCGTGGACGGTTCGGTGGCGGGCTCGGTGTCCCTGGTGTCGTTCAACTACCCCGACCGGCGGTTGCGGCACAAGAACTTCGAGCTGTGGCTGGACGTCTACGAGAACACCGACCGGTTCCGCGCGGACAGTTCCTTCCGGCTCACCGCGCCCTGGACGCCGAAGACCACCAAGGGACCGGTCATCCCAGGGCTGTTCGCCGACCCGCACATCGCCCACTTCAACGGTCGGTACTACCTGTACCCGACCACGGACGGCTACGAGGGCTGGGCCGCCCCCTACTACAAGGCTTTCTCCTCGACCGACCTGGTGAACTGGACCGACCACGGCGTCATCCTCGACCACCGGCCGGACGTGTCCTGGGCGGACAACTCGGCGTGGGCGCCGGCGGTCGTGGCCAAGAACGGCCGCTACTACCTGTACTTCAGCGGCGGCGCGGCCTCGGGTGACACCCGCAAGCACCTCGGTGTCGCCGTGTCCGACTCCCCCACCGGGCCGTTCCGCGACGCCCTGGGCGCACCGCTGGTCCGGGGCGGCACCTACCCGGGGCAGGCCATCGACCCGATGGTGTTCACCGACGACAACGGCCAGTCCTACCTGTACTGGGGCAACGGCGCCGCGCACGTGGTGCCGTTGAACGCCGACATGGTGTCCTTCGACCCCGCAGCCGTCCGCACCATCACCACGACCGGGTTCCGCGAGGCGTCGTTCGTGCTCAAGCGCAACGGCACCTACTACTTCATGTGGTCGGAGAACGACACCCGCGACGAGAACTACCAGGTCGCCTACGCCACCGGTCCCTCACCGGTCGGCCCGTGGACCAAACGCGGTGTGGTGCTCCAGAAGCGCCTGGACCTCAGCATCAAGGGACCGGGCCACCACTCCGTGGTCCAAGTGCCGGGAACGGACACCTGGCACATCGCCTACCACCGCTTCGCCGTGCCTGGGGGCAGTGGCACGAACCGCGAGGTCACCGTCGACCGCATGGTCTTCAACGCCGACGGCACCATCGCCCCGGTTGTCCCCACCCTGTGAATCGGAGGAGAAAGACCGTGCAACGAACCCTGTCGCGCATAGGTGCGACCCTGCTCACGGCGTTGCTGTTGCTCACCGCCCACGTCCTGGTCGCCGTGGACCGGGCGTCGGCCGCCGACCCGTCCACCGGCTACCTCATGGTGCACTTCACCGGTGAGACCGCGATCGGGGAGCAGATCTACTTCGCGCACAGCAAGGACGGCCTGCACTGGACCGACCTGAACCAGGGCGCCCCGGTGCTGCTGTCCACTGTGGGCACCAAGGGCGTGCGCGACCCCGCGATCGTCCGCTCCCCCAGCGGTGACCGGTACTGGATCGTCGCGACCGACCTGCGCATCGCCAGTGGCGGGTCGTGGGACGACGCGGTCCACCGCGGCAGCACCTCGCTGGTCGTCTGGGAGTCCAGGGACCTGGTGAACTGGTCCGCGCCCCGGATGCTCAACGTGGCCGGCTCCATCACGGGCGCGGGCAGCGCGTGGGCGCCCGAAGCGATCTACGACCCGGCCAGCGGTGACTACATCCTCTACTGGGCGACGAACACGACCCTCAACGGCGTCAAGAAGCACCGGATCTACTACGTGCGGACGCGGGACTTCGTGACGTTCAGCGCTCCGCAGCTCTACATCGACCGGCCCGGCGGGCAGAACATCATCGACACCCAGATCGTCGAGTCGCCCACCAGCGTCGGCGGCTTCCGCTACTACCGGGCCTCCGCCGACGGACAGATCACCATCGAGGCCGCCAACTCGCTCCTCGGTTCGTGGACGCGGATCGGCGACCTGTCGCACATGGGCATCTCCAACGGCGCCACCGGCGGCAACGTCGTCGAGGGTCCGATGTGGATGCCGTTCAACGGGCGCACCGAGTGGGCGCTGTGGCTGGACCAGTTCAAGACCGGCCGCGGGTACATGCCGATCACGTCCACCAACCTCGGCAGCACCAGCAACTTCCGGACCGTGTCGGACTACTCGGTCGGCACCAACCGCAAGCGCCACGGCGGCATCATGAGCCTCACGGCCGCCGAGGAGAGCCGCGTCCTGGGCAAGTACGGCGTGTCCCGGCCGATCAACCGCCTCCAGTCCTTCAACTTCCCGGACCGCTACATCCGGCACGCCGACTTCGACGTGCGCATCGACGCCGGCGTGAGCCCGATCCAGGACTCCCAGTTCCGGATCGTGCCCGGCCTGGCCGACTCCTCGGCCGTGTCGATCCAGTCGGTCAACTACCCCGGCTACTACCTCCGGCACATCAACTACGACTTCGTGCTCGCACCTTATGACGGCACGGCCCAGTTCGCGGCGGACGCGACCTTCCGCCAGGTGGCTGGGTTGGCATCGTCGTCGTCGGCCTCCTTCCAGTCCTACAACCACCCCGACCGCTACCTCCGCCACTACGCCTACCAGCTGAGGCTCGACCCGATCACCACGTCGATCGCCCGCAGCGACGCCACCTTCACCGTGACGAGCTGACCGAACGCGAAGAGGGGGTGGGCGCTGTGCCCACCCCCTCTTCGCGTGTCCGGGTCCGTCAGGACGGGATCAGCCGCCACTGCTGGTGGCCGCCACCGTTGTGGTCCCACTGGTCGAGGACGGTGCCGTTCGCGGTGGACGCGTCGGGGACCTCCAGCACCCGTTGGCTGAGCCGGTTGGTGAGCAGGTAGTGCCCGTCACCGGTCGGTGTCACGGCCCAGTGCTGCTGGTGGACGTTGGCGTCGCCCCAGATGTTCATGGTCCCGCCGTTGAACCGGTTCCGGCCGCCGACCTCCAGCAGCTTGCCGCTGTTCTGGTCGCGGATCTTGAAGTAGCCGTCCCCGGTGGAGATGAAGGTCCACTTCTGCCACGGGTGGTTCAGCCACTGCCACTGCGCCACCGGGGTGTTGTTCGCCGTGCCGCCCGACCGCACGTCGAGCACCTTCCCGCTGTTCCGGGACTCGATGCGGTAGACCGTGTTCGCCACCGGGAACCGCGAGACCAGCTGGGGACGGGCGCTGCGGCCCCCGATGTGCACGCCGTTGATGTTGGCGTACCCACCCGAAGCGGCGGTGACGGTGATGCGCACGAAGCCGACGTCGCGGTTGGCCCACTCGGCGAGCTTGAGCCGCGCGTTCGCCGCCCAGTTCACGGTGGCCACCGTGGTGAAGGTGACGCCGTCGGTGCTGGTGGCGATGGTGGCCGCGGTGATGTCCCCATCGGTCGAATTCGTGCGGTTCCACTGCTTCGGCAGGTATTCCAGCGTGGAGACGTTGCTCCACACCCCGCCCAGGTCGATGGTGATGGTCTGCGGCAGCGTGCGGCCCCCGCCCCAAGTCGACCAGCACGTCTCGAAGTCGCGGTCGCTGCGGTTGTCGATCGCGTGGTACGCGAACTCCCCGGGGTTGTAGGAGGACGCGTAGGCCGCCACCGCGTTCACCGGCCACTCGACCCGCAGCGGCTGGGCCGGCAGCGGCGGGCGTGACGGGTTCGGGCTCCAGGCCGCGCCGACCTGCGCGAGCCGGTCGACGATGTTGGTGTCGAGCCGGCCGTTCCGGTTGGGTGGGCAGTTCAGCAGGTACGAGGTGTACTTGGGCTCCAGGTCCCTGAGGTCGGCCACTATCGCGTCGACGCTGCGCGGCGCCTCCGTCGCCGTGTGCGGGTGCCAGAACCAGCCCCGGCTGATCGTCTCGCCCTGCATGCCCGCGAACGTGTTCCCCGCCGGCGCCCGGATGCCCAGCGGGGCCTCGAAGTAGATCGCGTCGCCGAGCCACGGCTGCACCAGGGCACCGTGGTCGACCAGCACGCAGTTCGGTTGCAGCGACTTCACCAGGTTGCGCACTTCCTGGTAGGAGATCTGCTGCTGACCCATCTGCCAGGCGTAGCCGTCGGTGATGAACACGTCGATGGTGCCGTAGTTCGTCAGCAGTTCGCGGATCTGGCCGAGCACCACTCTCATGTCACCCGGCTCGATGGCCTCGTACGGATCCTTGACGTGGTAGCCGCCGTACGCCTGGACGGTGTGCGTGCGGTCCCACACCGAGTAGTACAGCCCGACCCGCAGGCCGCGGGCGCGGAACGCGTCGACGTACTGGCGCACGACGTCCTGCTTGTAGCCCGAGTAGGCCACGTTCTGGGTGCCGAACGCCGTGGGCCACAAGGAGAACCCGTCGTGGTGCTTGGTGGTGAGCACGCCGTAGCTCATCTTCGCGGCGGCAGCGGCTGCCGCCCACTGCGCGCAGTCCACGGACGGCGGCGCGAATTTCAGCGGGCTCTGGCCGCCCGCCGCCCACTCCTCGTTGGTGAACGTGCCGAGGTTGAAGTGGTTGAACATGCCGAACCGCAGGTTGACCAGGTTCGCCAGGTCGGTCTGGGTGTCGGCGAAAGCCGCCGAGTGCCCGGTCAGGCCCGGCACCGCGGCCGATGCCGCCGCGATGCCGGTGGCCGCCAGGAAACCCCGGCGGGTCACTCCGGATGTGTGTGCCAATGTCGGTCACCGCTCCTATGAGGTGACGCGGTGGAAGGTCCACCGCTGGTTGGTTCCGCCGGTGTCGCGGTACTGGATCAGCGCGACACCGTCGGCGGTGCTGCCCCCGCTCACGTCGAGGACCTTGCCGCTGTGGCGGTTGACCACGGTGAACACGCCACCGGGTTGCGGGCGCAACTGCCACTGCTGGCTCGCCCGGCCATCACCGGTGGCCTGCACGACCCACGCGCCGTCCGCCAACGACGACCCCGCCACGTCGAGCACCTTGCCACTGGGCAAGCACGTGATGGTGCAGTAGCCGTCCACTGTGGACTGGAAGGTCCACTTCTGGTTGGTTCCGCCGGTGTCGGGCCACTGGATCACAGCGGCCCCGTCCGCTTTCGACCCACCGGAGACGTCGGCGACCTTGCCACTGCGCACGCTGACGCACTTGTATGCCCGGGTGGGTGCGATGGTGTACTGCACCGAGTCGAAGTCGACGTAGCCGGTGCCGTTGGGGTTGTAGGTGTAGAGGCCGACCCGGTCACCGCGGTAACCGCCCCACGTGAGCTGGTAGGTGCCGCCGAACGCGGTGAACGTGCTCCCGTCGAGGCTGTAGGAGAACCGGCTCACCCCGTTGACGTCCCAGGTGGTGCGGATCCACACCGCGTTCTGCGTGATCACCGGGCCGGTGGTCACGCTGCCGCCGACGTTGTGCGCGATCGTGGTCGTGGTCCCCGAACGCCGGACGCCCAACCCGGCGTAGGTCGCCGCGTAGTGGCACAACCCGGCGTGCTGGCCGTCCGCGAGACCGGCCAGTTCGAGGCGGACCGTGACCGTCGCGCCGCCCGCCGTGCGCAGCACGCGTTGGGTGAGCGTGTTCCCGGCCTTGGTCAGGTTGTCGGCCACCAGCGGCGCGAACGCCTTCAACCGCAGGAAACCGGGGCGTTCGGTCAGCGACCACCGGTCCGCGCGCGGCTGGTAGTGCCACTCCCACTGCGGTTTGAGGCGGGTGTCGGTGAACAGGTCGCTGGTCACCACCGGGGGCAGCGCGTCGACCGGCAGGCCGGGCGTGCCGCCGGCGGGCACCCGGCCCGTCCACACCGCGTTCCCGATGCCGTCCGCGCCGACCTCGCCCAGGATCGGCCAGCCGTCCACCCAGGTCACCGGCAGCAGGGACAGCACGCGGCCCTCCCACTTGCCGGTGCCGTGGTGGGTCACCCAGTGCCATCCGCCGTCCGGCGCCTGCACCAGCCCGCCCTGGTTGGGTTCGCGGTCCACCGAGGGCGAGACGTGCTGCAACTGCCTGGTCTCGAACGGGCCGTAGAGGCTGGGGCCGCGGTTCATCATGACCACGCGGCCCTCGGACTTCACCTCGCTGAACAGGTGGTAGTAGGTGCCGTCGATCTTGTAGAGCTTGTTGGCCTCGCTGCCCCGCGACTGGTGGATGACCGTCGACGGACCCACCAGCGACTTGCCGTCCGCGGACAGCTTGAACACGTGCACCTTGTAGGCGTCCGCATAGTGCGTGGTGACCAGGTAGCCCTGGCCGTCGTCGTCCCAGAACGGGCACACGTCGTTCCACCCGGTGGTACGCCACAGGGAGTGCAGCGGCTCCCACGGACCGGTCGGCGACGGGGCCGACGTCATGAAGAAGCCCTCGTCGGGCGTGTTGAAGTACACCCAGTACCGCCCGGCGTGGTGGCGGATGGACCCGGCCCACACGCCCCGGCCGTAGCGGTTCATCCGGTCCCAGTTCAGCTCCGGCCCGATGCGGGTGACGTCGTCGACCGCGCTGCCGATCGTCCGCCAGTTGACCAGGTCCTTGGAGTGCAGGACGGCCATGCCGGGCGAGTACCCGAACGTGCTGGTGATGCCGTAGTAGTCGGTGCCGACCCGGATGCAGTCCCAGTCGCTGAGGTCGGCCGGGATGATCGGGTTGGCGTAGGTTCCGTCGCCCTGGTCACCCCACGTCGCCGAGGTGAACGAGGCCGCCGCGAGGCCCGGTGGCAGCAGGCCGGGCAGGGCGAGCGCCCCGGTGCCGACCGCGGCGAGCCGGCCGAGCTGTCGCCTGGTGATGTCCACGATCGCGCCCTTCATCGGGAATCATGTGCAATGGCGGTTTCCCCCAGGCGATTCGTCACACGGACGTCTGGCGCCAACGCTGGTTCGCGCTGCCGGTGCAGGTCCACTGGATGAGCCGGGTCCCGGTGGCGGTGGCGGCGGAGGGGACGTCGAGGCACTTGCCGCTGGCGCGGTTGACCAGTGACACGGTGGTCGAGTCGATGGTGCGCACGGTCCACTGCTGGTTGGTGCCGCCGTGGCAACGCCACTGCACCACGTTCGCGCCGTTCGCGGTCGAACTGCCGGAGACGTCCAGGCACGACCCGGAGGCCCGGTTGATCACCTCGACGTAGCCGCCCGGCTTCGCGCGCAGCTGCCAGTGCTGGGACTCCGCGGTCGACGCGGTCGCCTGTTGGACCGCCGACCCCGAGGTGTCCAGGCGCAGACCGCTGTGCTGCGCGGTGTAGGTGGCGAACGGACCCACACCGCCCGCGGTCTGCACCACCGTGCGGATCGTGCCGTCGGGGTTGTGGAAGACCTTGTCCATCACGACCGACCTCTTGTAGCCGCTGCCGCCTTCGAGCGCGTTCTTGTGGTAGGCGACGTACCACTGCCCCTGGTACTCGAAGAGCGAGTGGTGGTTGGTGTTGACGTTGACGTAGTCCAGCAGCACACCGCGGTAGGTGAAGGGGCCGAGGGGTGACGTGCCGGTGGCGTAGTGGATCTGGCCCGGCCAGCCGGTCGAGTACGAGAAGTAGTAGGTGCCGCCGACCTTGTGCAGGTGCGGCGCCTCGCCGTACTTGGTCGCGCCGGTCAGGCCGACGTTGGTGATCGGCCCGGCCGTGGACGTCATGTCCGCGCCCAACCGCACCACCTTCGGGACACGGGTGCCGAAGTACATGTAGGACGAGCCGTCGTCGTCGGTGAAGATCATCGGGTCGATGGGCTCGTCACCCACGTTGGTGTCCCGCGCCTTGTCCACCAGCGCGCTGCCCCGCGCGTCGGTGAACGGACCGGTCGGCGACGACGAGACCGCCACACCGATCTTGGTCCGGTCCACGGGCAGGTAGAGGTAGTAGCGGCCGTTCCGCTCGGTAGCGCCCGGCGCCCACGCGTACCGGCTCGCCCAGGAGAAGCCCGAGATCGAGAAGATGTCGCCGTGGTCGGTCCAGTCCACCAGGTTCGACGACGAGTAGGACCGCCACGACTTGGAGTCCCAATAGGTGCCGCTGTTGGTCTGGTCGTCGGTCAGGTAGAGGTGCACCCGCCCGTTGAACACGTGCGCGGACGGGTCCGCCACGAAGCGGTCCGGGATGATCGGGTTCGCGGCGCTCGCTGACGGCGCTCCCACCACCAGGGACCCCGCGAGCAAACCGACGCCCAGGACGCCACGAAGAACACTTCGGCTTCCAGCACGACGTTTCCGCACCTGATGCACCGGCCACGCCAAGGCGTCCGTCCGGTCAACGCGTGAAGTCTCGATGGTGATCACTCCCAATCGGCGGTGTTCGGGTGTGTGTCCTTTGCGGACTCGAAGGTTCAGGCGCGCTCGACACGGCGCACTGGGCGCCGTGGGCGAGGTGGAGTGCGTTAACGCTAACAGTCATCGGGTCAATGCCCAAGCCCCGTTTGAGCGCTTGTCTCGCTTGGCTGGCACAAGTCGGCATCCGATCATGTGAGCGATAACAACTGCGGCCTGGCGAATGGTGGACAGCACCCGAACGACTCTTGCCGACCCCGAAAAAGTTGCGCTACGGTGCCAGCGACCGCACTCGCACCCCCGGTGCGGTCCACTGTGGACGCTGCCTGTCGCGCCACAGGTTCACGCACCCCCCAGCTGCCCCGACTCTCGGGCCTACCGTTGACATCGGACGTCATACGTCTTATGTTTCGACGGCTGTCCGATCGACGAAGATCGACGAGAGGAACCGGCGTGGTCTCCCCCCTCCCGGCCCGGCGAACGCTGTCGGCGTCCCTGGCCCTGACGTTGTCCGCGCTCGCGCTCGCCGGTCCCGCGCAGCCCGCGGCAGCCGCGACCCAGGCGACCTACTACGTGTCCCCGTCCGGCAGCGACACCAACGCCGGGACGATCACCGCCCCGTTCCGGACGGTGCAGCGCGCGCGGGACGTCGTCCGCACGGTCAACACGAGCATGACCGGCGACATCCAGGTGTACCTGCGCGGCGGGACCTACCCGGTGACCAGCACGATCGAATTCGGAACGATCGATTCGGGAACGAACGGTCACCGCGTGATCTATTCCGCCCACCCCGGTGAGACGCCGGTCCTCGACGGCGGCGTCCGGGTGACCGGGTGGACCCAGCACAGCGGGAACGTCTGGAAGGCCCCGCTCAGCCGCCCCAACAAGCTGCGCGCGCTCTACGTCAACGACAAGCGCGCACACATGGCCGCCAAGACGGTCACCTCCCTCGGCTGCCAGGGCACCTACACCGTCACCGCCGGGCAGGCGCCCTGGGCGTGGGAGTCCGGGTCGGAATGCGACGGGTCCCGGTACGCCCTGTCCGACGTGCCCGCCATCGCGGCGAACCAGGGCGACGTCGAGATCGAGACGGCCACGACCTGGACCACGGCCATCGTGGGCGTCCGGCAGATCACCACGACCCCCGATGGCGCCAACCGCGTCGCACTGTTCCAGCAGCCCGGCGCGGCCATCGCCCAGGGCGCGTACAACGGCGACTTCCAGTCCACCGGCACCCAGAAGATCATGAACGCCCGCGAGTTCCTGGACACCCCGGGCGAGTTCCACTTCGATCGCGCCAACCAGACGCTCTACTACTACAAGGCCGACACCGAGGACATGGCGACCGCGTCGGTCTGGGCGCCGAACAACGTGTCCACCGTGCTCAAGATCGCCGGGACCTCCACGTCAAGCCACGTCCACGACCTGACCTTCAGCGGCATCACGGTCCGGCACTCGGACTGGAACCTGTTCGACGTCGCCGGTTCGTCCTTCAAGCAGGCCCAGCAGGGCAACGGCGGCGACCGGTTCTACGGGAAGAAGAACTTCCACGCCTACTTCTACCGCAACATCGAGCTGCCGCCGGGAGCCGTGCAGCTGGAGAACGCGCACGGCATCGTGCTGGAGCGCAACAAGGTGCAGCACACCGGCGCGGACGGCATCACGCTGAACAACGACGTCCGGGACACGAAGTTGATCGGCAACCGCACCGACGACATCGCCGGGTCGGCCGTCAACGTCGGGCACCCGCAGCACATCTACATCGGCGACCACACCACCACGAACAACGAGAAGTACCCCGCCTCGGTCGAGGGCGTCTCCAAGAACATCGAGATCAAGAACAACTACCTGCACGACAGCGCGGTGCTGTTCAACGGCAGCAGCGCCGTGTCGGCCTACTTCGTCGACACGCTCTCGGTGCAGCACAACCTGATCGAGAAGGCGCCGTGGAACGGCATCACGGTCGGGTGGGGTTGGTGGAACTTCGACGGTTCCACGAACTCCATCGTGCCGAACACGCCGACCACCACGGCCAGGAACAACAACGTCAGCTACAACCACATCGTCGACGTCATGCAGCGCCTCGGCGACTCGGCCCCCATCTACACGCTCGGAAGCCAGCCCACCTCCACCATCAGCAACAACTACTTCCAGGGCGTTCCCGCCGGGCACAAGTACGGGATCCACCCCGACGAGGGCTCGGCGTACATCAACCACCATGACAACGTGCTGGACATCTCCCCCGATGTGGCCTACGCGATCAACTCGGGCACCTGGGGCCGCCAGCACGACCTGCGCATCACCAACACCTACGGCACGGTCGGCGAGATCGCGAACAAGAACGTCCCGAGCAGCACCATCGAGGACGTGCGCGTGTACCCGGACAAGGTCTGGCCGTCGGCGGCCTACCGGATCACCGTGGACTCCGGCCTGGAACCGGCGTACCGGGACCTCGCGCCCGGCGGCGCGTCCGCCCCGAACCGGGTGCTGCCCGCCTCGACCTTCAACGACACCGGCGCGTCGTCGATCCCGATCAGGACCGCCGGAGACGCGACCAAGACGGTCTGGCTGGCCCCGTCCGGCACGACCAGCTTCACCCCAGGCCCGACGATGACCAGGACGAGCGGCACCGCGACCACCATCGCCATCCCCGAGACGCCCGGCGACTACAAGCTCTATGTCGTGGACGCCCAGGGCAACCGGTCCCCGGAGTCGGCGTCGGTCGTGCGGCAGCAGTGGACCCACGTCGACGACAAGAACGCCGCCGTGCGGTACGCGGGCGCGTGGAACAACTGGACCGACAGCCGGGACTTCCACGGCTCCGAGAGCTACACCGTCCAGGCGGGCGCTTCCGCCGAGTACACGTTCACGGGCACCGGCGTCCAGTACCTCGGCATGACGCAACCCAACATGGGCAAGGTGGACGTCTACGTCGACGGCACGCTCGTGCAGGCCGACATCGACGCCTACGCGGCTTCCGTGACGAAGCAGGTCGTGCTGTTCCGCAAGACGGATCTGCCTGTCGGGTCGCACACGATCAAGGTCGTGTGCAAGGGCACGAAGAACCCGGCGGCCACCGGGTCCGTGTGCGCGCTGGACGCCTTCTCCAGCGTGGGCTTCGCGCGCAACGGTTACTACAAGATCGTGAACCGGAACAGCGGGCTGGCCGTGGACGTGACCTCCGGGTCCACTTCGGACGGTGCTCGGCTCATCCAGTGGGCTTATGGCAACGCCGACAACCAGAACTGGAGGTTCGAGCCCGTGAGCGGAGGCGCGTTCGAGATCTCCAGCCGGCGCAGTGGGAAGCTGATCGACGTCTACGAAGCTTCCACGGCGGACAACGCGGCCGTCGTGCAGTGGGCCGACCGTGACAGCGCCAACCAGCGCTGGCAGCTGGTCGACGCCGGGAACGGGTACAGCAAGTTGAGGAACGTCAACAGCGGCAAGGTTCTCGCGGTGTCCGGGTCATCCACGGCGGCGGGAGCCGGAATCGTGCAGACCACCGACACGGGCGCGGCCGGCCAGCAGTGGCAGATCGTCCGGGTGAGCTGACCGGAGGGGCGCGGCACCGGGGTTCCCGGGTGAGCTGACCGGAGGGGGCGCGGCACCCGGGGTTCTCCTGGGTGCCCCGCCTTCGTGCTCGGCTCGTTGGGGGTCGGCTCGGTTCGGCGAGAGTCGGCTCGGCGAGGGTCCGGTCAGGAAGCGGGGTCGTCCAGGTGCCAGACTTCCCGCATCGGGGCCCACCAGTGGCCGGAACCCTCCGGGGCCAGCGACTCCTGGCACGGGTCGGTGAAGGTCCACCACCGCTGGGTTTCCGGGTCGGCGGCGATGCGGACCTGGTCGGCGTCGTGGTCCTCGCCGATGTACTCGTAGTAGCCGAACAGCAGGTCACCGTGCAGGAAGATGGAGAAGTTGCGCACGTTGGCGTCGAGCAACGTCTTCTCGACAGCCGGCCACACGGCCGAGTGCAGCCGCAGGTACTCCTCGCGGCGCTCGGGGCGCAACCGGATCACCATGCCGTAGCGCTGGGGGCGGTTCATGCGGTTCTCCTGGGACGAAGTCGACCTTGTTGACACGACCACTGGATGTTAGCGTTCACATCCGCTATGAAGCGACACATCATCCTCGCCGTGGTAATCGTTCTCGCCGTCGCGGGCGCCGGAGCGGTCGTCCTCACCGCGGGCGGGAACTCCCCGCAGCCCCCAGCCGCCGCCGTCGACACCACCCGCGACTCCCCCGTCGCCGCACCGACCACCACGACGACGACCACCACCACGGTCACCACCACGACCACATCGTCGCAGCCTCGCGAGGACCGGACCGCCGATCCCGGCCCGGACCCGGTGTTCGCCAACGACCCCGACCTCAGCCGCGCCGACGGCTACAGCTACCGGCCGAGCAAGCCCGGCGACCACCGACTGCCCGCGGGAACCGTGGCGTTCCAGTACGACGTCACCGCCAACGCCCTCAAAGCCCGCCTGGCCGAACGCAAACCGGACCTGGCCAAGGCCACCGGGATCGCGCTGTACCTCATCGGCGGCACGGCGCTCTCCGACGGTGACCTCGCCGCGCTCCAGAACGTCCACCGCGACCTGGGCCTGACCACCCTCACCCGGCTCCACGTCTACAACCTGCGCAGTATCCAAGGTGGACGCGAGTGCACCCCCGCTTCCGGGCTGCCGTGCGCGGGTCAGCAGGCCCGCGGCGGGAAGTTCCCGTACCTGTGGCACAACGGCTGGTGGGACACCTGGGTCAAGCAGCTCGTCCTGGACGACCTGGACTCCGTGCCGGACGGCGCGTTCAGCAACCACAACTTCGGCGAGGTGAGCCTGCGCGGTGCCCGGTCGATCGGCGTCATGGCGTTCGGCCACGGCCCCTACGCCAAGCTGAGCGTCCTGTACCTGCCCAGCGCCGTGACGATCGCGCACGACGCCTTCCGCCGCAACCAGTACCTGGTCAAGGTGAACCTGCCGAACGCCACCCAGGTCGACGACTTCGCGTTCGACGACGCCTCCCGCCTCCAGTACTTCACGGCACCGCACCTGCGTCGGCTCGGCCGCAACGCGTTGAACGACAGCCACGAGCTGGTCGCGGTCAACCTGCCCGAACTGGAGTACCTGGGCATCAACTGCTTCGACCTGAACCACAAGCTCGTCAGCCTGCGCCTGCCCGCCCTCACCGAGATGGACAAGAACGCGGTCACCGGCTTCGCCAACCTGCGCCTGCTGCACGCACCCCGCCTGACCGCGGTCTGGCACAACGCCATCACCAACAACCCGAACCTGACCACAGTGGTCATCCCGAGCGTCACCCGGCTCGGGCCGGGCGCGATCCGCGGCAACCCGGCCCTCACCGAGGTGTACTTGGGTGCCACGCCACCGAGGCAGGAGGCCGACGTCTTCGCGGAAAGCCCGAAGGCGACGATCTACCACACGGGCGACCCGACGGCGTGGGCGAGCTTCACGCCGTCGGGCAACCCGGGACTAGCGGTCCGACCCCGGCCGTGACCGGCTCAGAACGACCCCGGTAGGACGAGCGCCGCCCACGCCGCGACCGGCCCGAGGGCGACGATCACGCAGGTGTAGGAGATGACCTGGCGGTAGAAGCGGGTGCGGTCGACGCCGCGGGCGTTGGCCAGGACCAGTGCCCCGTTGGTGGAGAACGGTGAGACGTCCACGATGGTGGTGGAGATGGCCATCGCGGCGACGACCCCGACGACCGGCAGGGAGCCGGTGAGCAGCAACGGGATCGCCATCGGGATGGTGGCGGTGAGGATCGCCGTCGACGAGGCGAACGCCGAGGTGACGCCGACCAGGACGCACAGCACGAGCGCCACCAGCAGCGGGGCGCCCAGGCCGACCGCGCCGTGGGCGACCCAGTCGATGGTGCCGGAGTGCTCCAGCACGCCCACGTAGGTCACCATGCCCGCGACCAGCAGGATCGTCGGCCAGCTGATGCCGTCGACGGCCTTGCCCAGGTTCTCGCGGTCGAGCACGGCCAGCACGGCGCCGGCGGCCAGCGCCAGGAAGCCGATCTGGAGGTGGAAGGCCAGTGCGCCGACCACGAGCACGACCAGCGCGGCGAGCGTGGCGCGCTGGTGCCAGGTCACCGTGGCCGTCTTGGGCTTGAGCGCGGTGGCGACCCCGCCCCCACCGGACACGCCGCGGGCCGGCCCACCACCGCTGGACGCGCCGCCGGTCGCGGTGTCGTCGGGGTGCTCGACGAAGCTCTCCTCACCACGCCGGCGCAGCAGCACGTAGGTGCCGGCGGCGAGCAGGAGGTTGAAGCCCATGCTGGCGAAGAACAACGCGGCGTGGGAGATCGTCAGACCGGACTTCAGCACGATCCCGTACACGAGCGCGCCGGACACCGCCATCGGGGAGAACGCGCCGGCGTGGGCGCCGCAGATCACCATCATGCCGATCATCAGCGGGCTGATGCGGTAGGTGAAGGCGAAGCTCATCCCGATCGGCACCAGCAGCGCGACGGCCGCCGGGGTGAAGGTGCCCAGCGCGGTCAGGGTGGCCGCGACGGCGAACAGCACCCACGGCACGAGGATCGCGCGGCCCCGCACGAGCTTGATCCCGCCCTGCACCAACAAGTCGATGGTGCCGTTCAGCTTGGCGACGGAGAACAGGTAGGTGACTCCGACGACGGTGATGAACAGGGAGACCGGGAATCCCTCGAAGATCTCCTTGTCCTCCAGGCCGAACACTAGCGTGCCGACCAGGAACGACGCGACCAGCGCGAGGATGCCGATGTTGATGGGCAGCACGGTGGCCACGGCGAACATGC
This sequence comes from Saccharothrix sp. CCNWYY140, assembly GCF_037401995.1. Lineage (NCBI taxonomy): Bacteria > Bacillati > Actinomycetota > Actinomycetes > Pseudonocardiales > Pseudonocardiaceae > Saccharothrix > Saccharothrix sp. CCNWYY140. The sequence goes on along the minus strand of NZ_JBBEGC010000018.1, from coordinate 32,974 downwards.
CGGCCAGGACCAGGATCGCGATCACATGTGATGACATCATTGTCCTCTGCGGGGGTCAGGCGGCCGACGACGCGGCCAGGGTCGTGGGCGTGGGCTCGAGCGGCTCGTCGTCGGGCAGCACGAGCGTCGCGTCGCCGATGCGACGCGTGGTCCGGGTGACCCCGATCGCGAACCGCCCGTCCCGGGTCCCCGCGCGGGTGGTCACGACTCCGGCCGGAGTGTCCAGGCGCAGCACCTCCAGTCCGCCGGCGGTGAACTCGGACAGCACCGTACCCGTCGTGTGGGCGGCGGCGGTGAGCGCGACGCTGCCGGTGATGGCCAGCGCGGGGTGGGTCCGGCCCATCGACAGCATCCGCACGGTCACGTCCGAACGTCCGGGACGGCCCGCGCTGACCAGGGCGAGCTTCGGGGTGGCCCGGGCGGCGTCGGCGGGGTCGGCGGCGAGACCCATGCGGACCGCCGCGACCCGGCGGACACGGTCGAGCCGCGCGAGCAAGTCCGCGCGGGCGTCGAGCGCGGCCGGGGACGCCTCGCCGTCCGCGCCGACCTCGTCGGCGGGGACCAGGACGACGGGCGCGCCGGCGTCCAGCAGCGTGACGCGCACCCCGTCCACGGTGTCGACCGCGTTGCCCGTGGGCAGCAACGCCCCGGTGGTCCGGCCGGCCGGTTCGACGAACCACAGGTGCACCCCGAGTCCGGGCTGGGCCACACCGGGGATGCGGTCCGCGCCCTGCTCGGTCACGCGGCCCGCGGGCGTCGGCACGTCGACGACGATCAACTGACCGGTGTTGGTGTTGTTGATCCGCACCGTGGTCACGTCGCCGGTGGGCGCCACCCAGCCGCGCCGCAGCGCGTAGGGCCCGACGACCGCCGAGCAGTTGCCGCAGTTGCTCGTCCAGTCCACCCGATCGTCGGCGATGCCGATCTGGGCGAACGTGTAGTCGACGTCCACGTCCGGCCGCTCGCCGCGGGTGAGCACGACGGCCTTGCTGGTGGTGGAGGTCGCCCCGCCGACGCCGTCGACCTGGCGCGGGTCGGGACTTCCGTACAGGCGCAGCAGCACCTCGTCGACGGTGCGGCCGGGCACCGTGAGCACGTCGCGCTCGAACACCCAGCACTTGCTCGTGCCACCACGCATCCAGGTCGCCGGTATCTCTCGCATGGCGGCCACCGTGCCCCGCGTCCAGCGTGAACACAATGACGGAAAACTAGATACCCATGAAGCAGTGCTTCACGCTCAAATGGCCCATCACGCGCCCCTCGATCTGGCCCTCGGGACAGGTGCGCAGCTACCGGTTTGGGCCGAGCGTGAAGCTAGACTGCACGGAAGTCACCGATCGGTGAACTGACGGCATCGGAATTTTTCGCACGAGGAGTGCCATGCTGGACGTCCGACGCTTGGCGCTGCTCGCCGCCGTGGTGGACACGGGGTCGATGACCGCCGCCGCGGAACAGCTCGGCTACACCGCGTCCGCGGTCTCGCAGCAGCTGCGCCGGCTCGAAGTGGAAGCCGGCCAACCCCTGCTGCACCGGCAGGCCCGGGGTGTCCGCCCGACCGAGGCGGGGGCGGTGCTGGCAGGCCACGCCCGTCAGATCCTCCGCAGGCTCAGCGCCGCCGAGGCCGACCTGGCCGAACTCGCGGGGCTGCGCCGCGGCACCATCGCCCTGGGCGTGTTCCCGACCGTCGCCAGCGCCCTGCTGCCCGAAGTCGTCAGCCGGTTCCGCCGCCAGTACCCCGATCTCCGCCTGGACGTGCGCAGCACCCGGTTCGACGAGCTCGTCGAGCTGCTGGAGAACGGCACGGTCGGCATCGCGCTGCTGTGGGACTACGCGTGGAACCGGGTCGACGTCGAGGACATCTCCCTGACCCCGCTGCTGGACGATCCCACCGTGCTCATCGTCGCCGCCGACCACCGGCTGGCCCGCAAGCGGTTCACCACCATGTCCGAACTGGCCGACGAGGACTGGATCGTCCGCGCCCACGACCACCCCGTGGCCGAGGTGCTCGAACGCAGCTGCCGCGCGGCCGGGTTCACCCCGAAGATCGCGTTCGAGGCCAACGACTACCAGGAGGCGCAGGCTATGGTCAGCGTCGGGTTGGGAGTCGCCCTCGCGCCGCGGACCGCGGTCCGCAACCCGAACCCGGACGTCCGCGTCCTGGCCCTCGGCACGGACGTGCCCGCCCGCCGCGTCCTGTTGGCGCACCGCCAGGACCGGCTCCGCGCCCCCGCCGAACTGGCCATGCACCAGCTCCTGGTCGACGTGGCCCGCGAGTACCAGACCAGGGTCTGAACGCGCGGGGGCGGGCTCGGCACCGCGCCGAGCCCGCCCGTGCCGGCTCTGTCCTGACTCGCGTCTCAGCGTTGCAGGGTCAGCACACCCGGCTTGTAGGGCAGGAGGCCGTAGTCCATGCCGTCCGAGCGGGGGTCACGTCCCTGGTAGAGGAGCTGCATGTTGCAGGGGTCGATGGTCTTGGTCTGGTCGGGGTTGGTGCGCACGATGTCGCCGTGGCTGATGTCGTTGGTCCAGGTGGCGCCGCTGTTGGCCTTGCCCGCGAACGGGTTGGTCACGGTGTCGGCCTGCGGGGTCCAGGTGCCGTTGAGGCTGCTGGAGGTGAAGGAGCGGAAGTAGCGTCCGCTCGAGCTCTGCGCCTCGACGATCATGAGGTACTGGTTCTGGTCCTTGACCTTGTAGACCTCGACCGCCTCGAACAGCCTTTCCGGCGTGTCGCTCATGATCTTCGTGTAGCCGGCGCCGAAGCTGCCCGGGAAGTTCCCGAGGGGCATGCTGGCGCGGAAGATGTTGCCGAGGTCGTCGGCGAAGAACATGTACATGTTCTGGTCGTCGGCGATGAGGGTCTGGTCGAGGGGTGCCCCCTGGGGGAGGGTGCCCGTGAACAGGGTCTGCTGCGCGGACCAGCTGTTGGGGTTGGTGGGATCGGTCGAAGTGCGGTAGGAGAAGGTGTCCGGCCAGCCCCACTGGTAGGCGAGCACCCAGATGTTCTTCGGGGCGAAGTAGATCAGGGTCGGCGCGACGGCGTTGAAGGGCATCGAGTTCTGGGTGGCGCTCGCCATGTCAGACCAGTTCGTGAACGGGCTGAAGCTGGTCGACTTCCAGGCATCGCCGGTGTCGTGCGTGGTGGCGTAGACGAGGTTCTTGCCGTTGTGGACGACCGAGGTGAAGTCCTTGAGCGAGACCCATCCGGCCTTCGGGTTGGCCAGCGGGCCGGTCGACGTCCAGCGGTAGGTCGACGGCAGCGTGCACGTGCCGGTGCCCCCGCCGACCCGGACCAGTTGCCACTGCTGGTTGTTGCCGTTCCAGTCGCCCCACTGCACGACGGCGGCGCCGTCTGCGGACGAGGCGCCCTGCACCTCGACGGCCTTGCCGCTGTTGCGGTTGAGCAGTCGGACGTAGCCGCCGTCGGAGTCGACGAGGCGGAACTGCTGGTTGGTGCCGTTGAGGTCCGTCCACTGCTGGATCCGCGCGCCGTCGGCCGACGAGAAGTTGGTGACGTCGAGGACCTTGTTGGAGTGCCGGGCACGCAGCCGGTAGTAGCCGCCACCGGCGTCGACGAACTGGAACTGCTGGTTGTTGGCGTTCGTGCGGGTCCACTGGATGATGTTGGCGCCGTCGGCGGTGGACGCGCCGTTGACGTCGAGCGCCTTGCCGCTGCTGCGGTTCACCAGCACGTACCAGGCGGTGGTGTCCACCGTGGCCGCCGACGCCGGCGCCTGGGCCACTGTGAGCACCCCGCCGGTCACCGCGGCGACCGCCACGGCGGCCAACCCCGACCGCCACCTGCGACGCCACCTCGCGGTGCGCGCAAACCCAACCGACATAGCATCGTTCCTTTCATCACTCGGGTCCGCCGACCTGGGCGGGCCGCAGCGGCGCGGACGCCGACGCCCCACGCACGGGCAATGACTCTCGCAACTTTTCTGTTAGCGCTAACAACAACCGAGCGTCACTATCCGGGCAGGAATACAGGGATATGGGGCGACAGGGGGTCCAACCAGCGGTGCGTCTGGATGCGCCACGCGAACTGTGAACGATAACAACGACGCCGTCAAGATGTTACGGGCACCTTTCTGGCAGATGTCCCACTTGAGACGCTGGGCCACGCGAAGGCCCGGTGACCGGCGGATCTTTTGTCAGGGGTTGATCAAAGTCGTGCGGTCCGATTCGGCGCCACGGGCCAAGATGCGGACGACGTCCCGCCTGGTGACCACGCCGACCAGTTCAGCACCGTCCACAACGGGCACCCAGCGCACGCGGTCCGCCACCATGATCCGCGCGATGACGCCGATCGGGGCGTCCGGGTCCACGCCGAGGACGGGCGGTGGTCATGACATCACGTGCACGCATCGGGCACCTCCCTGGCGCTGAAAGCCACCCCGACGCTGGAACGCCCCACCCGACCGCCGACGCGGCCTTAGGTCCTCACCCGGCAGGGCCGTTGGTCGAGCGTTCCCCGTGACGAGATGCCCAGCCCCGGCGCACCACCGCGAGACGTTCATCACGCAATTCACGGTCGGCCATTCACGGAACTCGCGCGGAAGGATCGCCCGATCAGCGGAACAATCACGTCCGGGCCGCTGTGAATCGTCGCCGGCGGGAAAGCCGCTCTGGCCCCCTGCGCGGTCACGGAAAGCACACCAGAATAGGAGCGGTGATTACCGTCAGTCGTCGGATCGTCGTGGTGCCGCTGGTGTGCGCGGCGGTCGTCGGGCCGGGCAGCCCGCCCGTTCGAGTGCACGCGCTGTCGACCGCGGGCGGGTCCGGGTACGTGGACCTGCACAACCCCTCGTCGAGGGAGGTGGACCTGGCCGGGTGGTCGGTGGTGTCGTGCTCGGGCTCGTCGCGGACCGTCCTGGTGGAGCTGGGCGCGGGCACCGCCCTGCCGCCGGGCGCCCACCTGCTGATCGCGGGGCTGGACCACCCGCGGTCGGGGGTCGCGGTGCCCGGGGTGGCGGGTGACGGGGTGGCGCTGCTGGACCGGCGCGGCTCGCCGGTCGACCGCGTCGCCACCGCGACCGGGTCGCCGTGCCGGGAGCGCGAGGCCGCCCTCGCCTGCGACGACGGGACAGCGCCGTCCCGCGACGGGTCCAGCACGGACACCGACCACAACCTGGTCGATTTCACCTGCGCTCCGCACGGGGCCTGACCCGCCCGGCCCACCGGCGCGCGCCTACCGCCGACAACCGAACGCCCCGCCGACGTCCGCCACGGCGCGCCCCGCAGTGGCGCGCACGCGGGTCCGTCGCGGGAGGAAGGCCTCGTCGTGCCTGAAAGCGATAGGACGTGGAACGTCGAACCGATCAGCGACATCCTGCCGAAACTGCGCCACGGTCGTGGCCTGAGCCAGTACGGACTGGCCGCGCGGCTGACCGCGGCCTCGGGCAATTGCAGCCTCACCCGCGACGAGGTGGCGCGGTGGGAACGCGGCAAACGCATTCCCGGGCCGTACTGGCGGCGCTGGCTCAGCCGGGTCCTGGAGGTGCCCGCCCACGAACTGGAACGCGCGGCGGCATTCACCCGAAGAGTCCGCCGGGAACAGGCCGCGCGACCGGCCGCCGACCACCGCCACCGGGTTTGGCCCCCTTCCCGGGAACGCAACGACAACCAACACTGAGAGTGCCACGGGGAACGAGACCGAGAATCCGCCGCAGAGGTCCCGGAGATTCCCGAAATACGCAGAACAGTTCTGGAAGGAATGTCATGCGTCGTATCCTGACCGTTGCCGCCGTGTGTGCGGTGGTCGCCGCCGCGGTGGCCACCGGCTTCGCCCAAGCCGCACCGGAGGACACCGAGGGCGTCACGCCGATGGTGTCCTCGTCCCTGGTGGTCAACGAGGTGGCCACCCGCGGACCCAACGGTGAGCGGGACGAGTTCATCGAGATCCGCAACCTCTCCACGCGGCCGATCTCCCTCGCGGAGGACTTCGAGATCCGGATCTACCAGGCCAACGGCCAGTACCAGACCGTGTCGTTCCCCGAGGGCATCACCCTGGAGGCCCGCGGTCAGCAGGGCGACCTGCTGCTGCTGGCCGGCGAGAACTTCAGCGGGACCGCGCCCGGCTGGGTGACCCAGGTGCCGCTCGACCCGAAGACCGTCGACATCCCCGACAACGGCGGCGTCGCGATCTTCACCGCCACCGGGGCGAAGGTCGACGGCGTGGCGTTCTCCAGCGCCATCCCGACCACCGCCGCCCGCGAGGGCCAGCCCGCGCGGCCGATGACCAACCTCAACGTCGACCCGCTGATGTACGTCTCCTCCGCGCGGGACGTGCTGAGCACCGACACCGACCAGAACCGGGTGGACTTCGACCTGCACGTCGCCACCCCGGGTGAGCTGAACTAGGCACGTCCGGTCCCGGCGGGCCGCACGAGGACCGGATGCCGAGGGCCCCGACCGCGCGAGCTGCGGCCGGGGCCCGTGGCGTGTGGCGGCGAGTCGCCGGCGGCGACTTGCCGCCGCCCACAACCGTTCCCCGGACGCGACCGGCGACCCATCCTCGGATTCCCTGCCAGCCGAGGAGGACACCATGTCCGGTTGCCGCCACACCACGCCGGGTCGCCGCCGCGCGACGTCCGCCGTGGCCCTGGTCGTCGCCGCGCTCCTGCCCGCCGGCGCCCCACCGGGCGCCGGCGCGACGACCGCCGAACCCGCCGCCGCCACGACCACCGAGCGCATCACCCTGATCACCGGCGACGTCGTGGTCCACGAGGGCGACCCGGCGACCGCCCGGGTCGAGCCCGCGCCCCGCGTCGACGGGTCGCAGCCGGCGTTCCTCACCACCACGACCGAGCGGGGCGTGTTCGTCCAGCCCTCCGACGCGCTGCCCCTGATCGACGCGGGCACGCTGGACCCCGCGCTGTTCGACATCACCGCCCTGGCCGCCGACGGGCGCGGCGACCGCGAGACCCCGGCCATCCCGGTGATCGCGGAGCCCGACGGCCGCCCGCTGGAGCTGACCGTCCACACCAGACTCTCGGGCGCGGTCGGCGCGCGGGTGCCGAAGGCGAACGCCCCGGAGGTCTGGCAGTCGCTCAAGGACGGCGACGCCGGCGTGGCCAAGCTGTCGTTGGACCGCAAGGTCACGCCGCTGCTGGACCGCAGCACCGCCCAGGTCGGCGCGCCCGCCGCGTGGCGGCTGGGCCTGGACGGCAGCGGGGTGAAGGTGGCGGTGGTCGACACCGGCGTCGACGCCGAGCACCCCGACCTCGCGGGGCGGGTCGCCGCCGCGGCCGACTTCACCGCGGACGGCGACACCGTCGACCGGCACGGCCACGGCACGCACGTCGCCTCCACCATCGCCGGCACGGGCGCGTCCTCCGGCGGCCGGTACCGGGGTGTCGCGCCCGGCGCGACCCTGTTGTCGGCCAAGGTGTTCGACCGGGACGGCTCGGGGGACGAGTCGCAGGTCATGGCCGGTATCGAGTGGGCCGTGGCGCAGGGCGCGGACGTGGTGAACCTCAGCCTCGGCGCGGGCGTCACCGATGGCTCGGACCCGCTGAGCGAGCTGGTGGACACGCTGTCCGAGCGCACCGGCACGCTGTTCGTAGTGGCGGCGGGCAACTCCGGCTCCGGCGACCGGACCGTCACCACGCCCGGCGCCGCCGCGCGCGCCCTGACCGTGGGCGCCGTGGACCGTGACGACAAGCTGGCCTGGTTCAGCAGCCGTGGCCCGCGCCTGCGCGACGCCCTGGTCAAACCCGAGATCGTCGCGCCCGGCGTGGACATCGTGGCCGCACGCGCCGCCGGCACCTCCCTCGGCACACCCGTGGACGACCACCACACGGCCGCCTCGGGCACCTCGATGGCCACCCCGCACGTCACCGGCGCGGCGGCCCTGCTGGCCCAGCAACACCCGGACTGGACCGGCCAGGCCCTCAAGGACACCCTCGCCTCGACCGCCAAGGACGTCGGGCACAAGTGGTACGAGCAGGGCGCGGGCCGACTCGACGTGGCACGGGCGGTCACCCAGCGCGAGACCGGCCCGGCGTCGGCGAGCTTCGGCCGGGTCGAGGGCACCGAGCCGACCCGCCGCACGGTGACCTTCCGCAACGACGGCGACTCGACCGTGCGGGCCGACCTGGCGCTGGGCGTGCAGTCGTGGGACGGCAGCAAACCCGACGCCGACAGCGTGCGGCTGGGCGCGACCGCCGTGACCGTGCCCGCCGGGTCGACCGGGGACGCGACCGTGGCCGTGGACCCCGACGAGGGGCCGTTCGGCGTCTACGGCGGCACCCTCGTCGCCACCACCCCCGGCGGCGGCACCGTCCGCACCCCGGTCAGCACCTACCACCCCGCGCCGCTGGTCCCGGTGTCCGTGCGGGTGCTCGACTCGACCGGCGCGCCCGCCCAGCGCGCCGCCGTCCACCTCCTCGACGACACCCTGGGCGCGACCAACCACAACGACCCGTTCCTCGACGAGGTGGAGCACCGGGTCGACCTGGTCGAGGGCGCCGGCCGCGTGATGCTGCCCCGGGGCGCCTACTCGGCGCTGGGCTGGGCGACCGAGACCGGCCTGACGTCCCGGCGCTGGACCGGGCTCAGCGCCGCCGAGATCCGCGTCGATGGACCGACCACCGTCACCCTCGACGCCCGCGCCGCCGTCCCGGTGGCCCTGGGCACGACCACGCGCACCGACCAGCGGGACCGGACCGTCGCGCTGCGCCGCGTCCTGCCCGCGACCGCGCAGCGGTCCGGCACCACGGCCGAGGTCGGTCTCAGCGCCGGCACCACGGACTGGGAGGTCCGCGTGACGCCCGCGCCGGCGACGAAGACCGGTGCGATCTCGTTGCAGGACTACGCCGTGCTCGGCACGACCGCCGTGGACTTCACCGCCTCCGACGGCACCCGCTTCTCCCCCGCCTACGACGTCGGGTCGGTGACCGCCACCTGGCCGGGCGAACACCGGCTCACCGTCGCCGCCGGCGAGGACATCCGCGGCAAGGCCGTGCTGGTGCGGGTGCCCGCGCCGACCGGCACAACCGACCCGGTCGCGGCGGTCACCCAGGCCGTGACGAGCGCGGCGCGCACGGCGGCACAGGCCGGCGCGGCGGCGGTCGTGGCCTACGTCGACGTGCCCGGCGCTCTCCCGGTCGGACCGCTGCGCAACCAGCCGCTGCCGGTGTTCTCACTGTCCCGGGCCGAGGGCGAGGCGCTGCGCACCGGCCCAGGCGAGGTGGTCGTGACCGTCCGGCCCGCGCCCGAGGCGATGTTCAACCTCTCCGTGGTCGACCGCAACGGGATCCCCGGCGACCACGTCCGCCGGTTCGCGCCCGGGGACCTGGTGGCCACGAAGACCACCTACCACGCCGACCAGCCGGGGCTCACCGCGCAGAAGACCTGGTTCGCCTTCCCCGAGGAGCTGTGGAAGACCCAGTTCGTGCAGGGCGCGCGCATCCCGGCGGCCGGCACGTGGACCGAGTACACCGGCCCGGCCGACGACCAGACCGTGTGGAAGCGGGTCACCAACGTCTCCGCCGGCACGCAGGCCTCGCTGTCGATGAACCAGTTCACCGTCTACCGGCCGGGACGCGCGGTCCGCCCCGACGAGCACTGGTTCCGCGCCCCCGTGCGGTCGGCGGCCGTGGAGCTCCCGGCCGACCACCCGGCGCGGCTGCCCGGGGCGGCGGGGCGGTGGCGGGTGCTGTGCTCGCACTGCCGGGAGGGCGACCTGTTCACCCCCGCCCTCCAGTGGACCGACGGCGAGCACTACGTCAGCCCACAGGACAACTCGAAGTACTTCGCGACCACCACGGCCCGGTTGTTCCAGGGCGAGCGGGAGATCGCGCCGGTGGAGGATCCGTTCGCCCGCTTCCCCCGGTTCCCGCTGGACCCGGGCAGCGCCAAGTACCGGCTGGAGGTCGTGGACGCGATGGCCGGCGCGGGCAAGCTCGGCGCGCCCAGCACCCTGCTGTTCGCCCACGCCCGGCGCGTGGCCACGACCTGGACCTTCACCTCGGCGCGGTCGGACAGCCCGCCGCCGATCGGCTTCTCCTGCCAGGCCGGCGACCGGTGCTCGTTCCAACCGCTGATCCAGGTGGACCACCGGTTGCCGCTGGACGCCACGAACACGCTGACCGGCGACACGTTCGAGGTGGCGGCGGCCTCGCACACCGGGGCGCGCGGCGCGGGGCCGGTGCTGTGGCTGCGGATCGCGTACTCCACCGACGGCACCACGTGGACCGACCTGTCGACCAAGGCCTTGGACACCGGCAGGTGGTCGGTGGCCGCGCCGAAGGTGTCCGGTGACGTGTGGCTGCGCACCGAAGCCCGCGACACCCGCGGCAACACGGTGGTGCAGACCGTAGAGCGGGCCTACCGCGGCGGGTGAGGTCCCCCGGCGGCCGGACCTCACCCGTCCGCGGTGCCCTCGGGGAAGGGCACGCGCACCCACCCCCGCGCCGCGGCGCGCAGGCCCGCCTGGAAGCGGGTCTGCGCGCCGAGGGCGTCCATCAGGTCGTGCAGCCGCCGCTGGAACGTGCGGTAGCTCAGGCCCAGCTGCTTGGCGATGGCCCGGTCCGGCATCCCGGTGGTGAGCAGCCCCAGCAACCTGGCGTCCTGTGTGGACAGTGCGGTGTGGTCGTGCAGCCGGAGTGGCAGGGCCTGCTGCCACAGCACCTCGAACAACGCGCCCAACGCGTCGAGCAGCGTGCAGGGGCGCACGACCAGCGCGGTCCGCAGGTCGGGTTCGGCCGCGTCGAGCGGGATCAGGCCGGTGTGGTCGTCGGCCAGGATCATCTTCAGCGGCGCGACCGCCACCACCCGGGCCTGTTCGCCCAGCGCGAGCCCCGGTTCGAGGTCCTCCTCCAGGCCGTGCAACTCCAGCGCGGACCGGTCGTAGACGCCCCGGAACCGCACACCGCGGTCGAGCAACTCGCGTTCGACCGGGTGCAGCACCGACGGCGGCTCCGCGTACGGCGGCTTGTCCACGAACCGCACCTCGCGCCGCGCCGACCGCATCACCTGCCCGGCCCGCCCGGCGATGGCGTCCGCGCCGCGCACCACCTCCAGCAGTTCACCCGGGTCGGTGCCCCGCACCGCGCGCCGGTGCCGTTCCTCCAACTCCACCTGGAGCGCCCGCACCCACTCCAGCCGCCGCTCCCCGCGCACCACCAGCCCACCCAGCGCGATCTCCGGCCGCACCGCGCCGAACACGACGGGCCGACCGCTCGACCGGGTCGCCAACTCCCCCGTCACCAGCCGGCGCAACACCGGCCGCAGACGCCCTGGGCCCACACCCAGCCGCTCGGCCAACTCCGCGGCCGACCCCGGCCGGTCCAGCAACGCCCGGTACACCTCGACGTCGAAGGGCGCGAGGTCGAACTCAGCCATCCCGACGCCCCGGGCCACCCACCGCCCGCTGTTCCCGCACCTCATCACCCCCGCTCCGGCTCGGCCACGGCGACAGCCGTCAGCACCGGAGTGCGGCACCACCGGATGCGGCACCACCGGATGCGGCACCACCGGGCGCGGCACCACGGCTCGGGCCGCGGCGACAGTACTGCACCCGCACGAGCTCGGGCAGGGGCCGCTCAAGGCCGGGCGGCGATCACCCCGTGGCGGCCCTGGAGAACGCCCGCGCCCAGCTGAACTCCGCAGGCGAGCCGACCATGTCCACCAACCCGATCGTCGACTACCACATCGTCTACGCCCTCACCCTGATCGCCCTCGCCTGGACCAGCGCCGGCGACACCTGGGGCCTGGGCCGCAGGTGGGCCGCCATCCCACAGGTCCACGACAACGCCTGGCTGCGCTGACGCGGGACCTTCGCACCTGACCCCGGAACGCGCGGTGGGTGTTCCGGGGTCAGGCGTCTCCGGGGGTCAGGTGGTGCGGCGGCGGGTCGTGAAGAGCAGTGCGCCCCCGATGGCCAGGGCGAGCAGTCCGCCCAGCGCGAGCCACGTCGGGTCGGTGCCGGTGGCGGCCAGTGCCCCGTCCGGGGACTCCGGTCCGGCCGCGGGTGGTGCCGGATCCGCCGGCGGGTAGCCCGGGTCGGGCTGGTCGGGGCCTCGCACGACCACGACCAGGTGTGACGTGACCGCCGGGTCCTCGCTTCCCCGGACGGGGAAGTGGCGGCCCACCAGGACCCGCCACGGCCCCACCGCACCGAAGTGGTACAGGCCGGCCGGGACGTCGGTGAACTCGAAGTGCCCCGCGGCATCAGTGGTCGTGCGCTCCACCACCGCGCCGCTGATCTGGTCGCGGAGGTACACGACCGCGTTCGGCAACGGCGCACGCGGGTCCGGTTTGAGGTTGCCGGCCGGCGACTCGGCCACGCGCCCGACCACCCGCGGCGCCCGCGCGCCGGTCACGCGCAGCAGCACCTCCCGGTCGATGTTGCCGATGGGGATCTCACGCGACACGATCGACATCCGCACGCGGAGGTAACCGCTGTCCGCCATCGTCGCGTCGATCGGGACCTGGGCCGTGAACACCCGGGTCTGCCCGGTGGGCAGCGTCGTGCCGGTGGACAGCTCGCCCAAGTCCACCCCCACCGAGCCACCGTCGGTGTAGGACACGGCGACGATGCCCGACAGGGTCGGTCCGCTGTTGGTCAGGCTGACCGTCAACCGCGCCGTGTCGCCCTGCCGACGGGTGTCCTGGTCGAAGGAAACCGTGGTGGCGACCACCGTCGAGAGCCGGCGGAGGCCCCGGACGACGAGATCCGGCGTGCTGCCGGTGCCCACGTCGGCGGAGACCACACCGTGGAGCCAGGCCTCGTCGTCGGCCACGCTCACCGAGTACGGGCCGCGCGGCAAGTCGCGGAACGCGAAGCGGCCCTGGGCGTCGGTGCGGGTCCGGTGCGTCTCGTACGGGCGACCGCCGGTCGCGGTCACCTCGGTGTCCGGCAGCGTCTCGCCGCCGTCGACCACGCCGTCCAGGTCGGCGTCGCGGTAGGCGGTGCCGGTGAGGTCGCCGCGCACGACCGTGATGGGCACGGTGATGGTGACCTGGTTGTCGGCGGGGTTCGCGTCGTCGCCCCGGCCGGCCTGGACCTTGACGAGCAGGCTGAGGGTGGTCGCGGCCGTCGTCGCGTACCCGGTGGCGGAGCCCGACACTGACTCGCCGGGTTCGAGGTCGAAGCTCGTCACGCCGGGTCCGCCGAAGTCCCGCCACTCGCTGGTGGAGAAGTTCCCCTCCGAGATCACCCGGATGCGCTGCTCGGCGTCGGTTCCCACGTTGGTCACCGTCGCGCGGGCGGTGATGATCTCGTCGGCCTCGTACACGGGCCGGTCGAACGCCGCCGTGACCCGCAGGTCGAAGTACGGCTCGACCGCCTCCGCCGGAATCGACGGCGTGGTGGTCGCGGTAGTCGTGGTGGAAGTGGTGGTCGTGGTCGACGCGGAGGTCGGCGGGTCCTGCGCCTGAGCGGGCCCCGCGGGGACCCCCAGGCTCAACGCGAGCATCGCCGCCACGACACCCGGCAACCGTAATCGTGCCATCTCCGCCTCCTGCATCGGTGTCGCGGACAGGCACCGCGGCAGGCCACCACCTCAGGGCGTCCCGGGGCGCGACACCCACCGTAGGGGCGGAAGGCGGCGAGCACCCGGGCCGAACGACCCCGCCCGCCCCGCAATTCTCGGGCGGACGACAGCCATCCGATCAGCCCTTGAGCGCTCCTTGCATGATCCCACCGACGATCTGGCGGCCGAACGCCAGGAACACCGCCAGCACCGGCACCGTGCCGATGGTGGCCGCGGTCAGGACGAGGGTGTAGTCGGTCGTGTACCCACTGGCCAAAGTGGACAGTGCGGTCTGCACGGTCGGGTTCTCCGGCACCAGCACGACCAGCGGCCAGAAGAAGTCGTTCCACGCCTGCATGAACGTGAACAGCCCCAGCACGGCCGCCGCGGGACGGGCGGCGGGCAGCACCACGTGCCAGTACAGGCGCAGGGAGCTGCACCCGTCCATGCGGCCGGCTTCGAGGAGCTCGTCGGGCACCGCGCGCTCGAAGTACTGCCGCATGAAGAACACGCCGAACGCCGTCACCAGGCCCGGCACGATCACCGAGTGCAGCTCGCCGGCCCAGCCCAGGTCGCTCATCATCATGTACAGCGGGATGACGCCCAGTTCGGTCGGGATGGCCTGGGTGGCGATCACCAGCAGCAGCAGCGCGTTGCGGCCCCGGAAGCGGAGCTTGGCGAAGGCGAAACCGGCCAGCGTGGAGAAGAAGACCACCGACAGCGTGATGGTGCCCGAGACGACCAGCGAGTTCACCAGCGCCAAGGCGAACTCGGTGGTGTCGAAGACGCGGGCGATGTTGGCGAACAGGTGGCCACCGGGCACCAGCACCGGCGGCACCTGGTCCACCTTGTCGGAGGTCTGCGAGGACACGACCAGCGACCAGTACACCGGGAACGCCGACCCGGCGAGCACCGCGATGAGCGCGGCGTAGGTCCACGGGCCGGGCAGCGGCACGGCGCGGCGGCGGCGCTTGACCGGCGCCGCGACGGCCGGTGGGCGGTCGAGCAGGGTGGTCATGGCGGGCCCCTTTCAGTCCGTCCGGATGCGGCGCGCCGCGAGGTAGCTCAGGCCGGTGACCAGCACGGTCGCGATGACCAGCAGCCACGCGATCGCCGAGGCGTAGCCGAAGTCGTACTTCGCGAAGCCCTGCTCGTAGAGGTAGAGCGCGGCGGTCTGGAACTGCCGGTCCGACCCGCCCGTGGCCGCCGCGGTGCCGGGGTTGAACAGCAGCGGCTCGGCCAGCAGCCGCATGTTGCCGGTCGTGGCGATCACCGTGGAGAAGATGATCTGCGGGCGCAGCATCGGCACGGTGATCCGCCAGAACTGCTGCCACTGGCTCGCGCCGTCCAGCCGGGCCGCCTCGTACACCGAGGTCGGCACGGCCTGCATGGACGCCAGGAAGATCAGCGCGTGGTAGCCGGTCCACCGCCACACCACCATCGCCGCGATGGCGGTGTGGGAGCTGGCCGTGCCCGCCTGCCAGTCCACCCGGCCCGCGCCGAACAGCTCCAGCCCCCAGTTGACCAGACCGAAGTCGCGGCCGAACAGCTGCGCGAAGATGATCGTCACCGCCGCGACGGAGGTGATGTTGGGCAGCAGCACGCCCATCCGGAACACCGTGCGGGTGCGGATGCGCCGGTTGAGCAGCTGCGCGATGCCCAGCGCGAACATGATCTGCGGCACAGTCGTGAGCAACCACAGGCTGAGCGTGTTGCCCATCGCGTTCCAGAAGTACGGGTCCTCGGTGAGCAGCCGGACGTAGTTGTCCAGCCCGACCCACGTCGCCGCGTCGCCGGCGAGCAGGTCGCGGTCCTGCAACGACACCCACGCGGTGTAGAGGAGGGGGAACAGGCCGAACGCCGCGAACAGCAGGAAGTACGGCGCGATGTAGGCGTACGGCGCGTACCTGGTGTCCCACCGGTGGCGGCGTTCGCGCCAGTCCCCGCTCATCCGGCGAGCCGCCCGGCGTCGCCGACGAACTGCGCCCACGACTCGTCGGCGCCCTGCTTGCCCTGCTCGACGCGCTGCATGGCGTTGCCGAGCTCGGTCTGGATGTCACCGGCCTTGGGTCCCTGGTACTGCGGCTTCAGGGAGCGCGCGGCCTCGATGAACACCTTGCCGACGGGCGCGTTGTTGAAGAACTCCGACGTCATCTGGTTGATGGACTGCTCGCCGTAGAGCTTGGGCGTGGACGGCAGCAGGCCCGCGTTGGCGAACACCTTGGCCTGCTGTTCCGGCGCGGTGAGCCACTTGGCCAGCTCGTGCGCCTTCTCGACGTTCTTGCCCTGCTTGGGCACCGTGAGGTAGGAGCCGCCCCAGTTGCCGCCGCCGCCGGGCACCGCGGCCAGGTCCCACAGGCCCTTGGTGTCCGGCGCCTGGTCCTTGATCTTGGCCATCTGCCAGGCGGGGCAGGCCATCGTGGCGAACTGGCCCTGCTTGATGCCGGTGTTCCACTGCGGGGTGCTGAACAGCAGGCCCGCCGACAGCCCGTCCGCGACCGCCCCGGTGACGAGGTTCCACCCGGCGCGGATGTCGGCGTTCTCACCGACGACGATCCGGTCGGACTTGTCGTAGTAGCCCACGGGCGCCTGGCCGACGATCGCGTTGAGCACGGTCGGTCCGCCGTCGAAGAACTTGGCGCCCTGCGGCGCGGAGGCCTGGAACCGCCTGCCGGTCTCGAAGAACTTCTCCCACGTCGGCCACAGCGCGCTCACCGCGTCCCGCTCGGCGGGCAGGCCGGCCTTCTCGAACAGGTCGCGCCGGTAGCAGATGGCCAGCCCGCCGACGTCGGTCCCGTACCCGATCTGGGTGCCGTCCTTGCCCAGCGACGCCTCCCACTTCCAGTCCAGCCACTGGTCCTTGAGCCCCTGGTCGAGCGCGACGAACCGCTCGGGGTTCTGCTTGAACTGGTTGATGTAGCCGGTGTCCACGGCCTCGATGTCCGCAGCGCCGTTGTTGGTGGCCAGGTGCGCGGCGAGGTTCTTGTGGTGGTCGGAGTAGGAGGCGGTCCGGTCGGTGATGTCGATGTCGGGGTGGGTGCGCTCGTACTCCTCGAACAGCTGCTGGTAGCCGAAGTTGCCGAACAGCCCGATGGCGATCCTGGTCTTGCCGTCGCCCACGCCACCGCAGCCCGCGACCAGGCTCGCCACCAGCAGACCCGCGCCGACCAGTGGCCCGGTTCGTCTCATTTTCCGGCCCCTTCCGTTTTTGGGCACGCCGGACACCCACTGGGAACACCGGGCTTTCCGACGAATGCGACCGGATCGGGTCCGGTCGGGGTTGGCGCTTCACATGACAGCCGTGTCCAGGCGACACCGTCAAGTAACGAACCGGTAACCCACCACTTCAGGGGTGTTGGCGTTTGCGCAGGTAGAGGCACATCGGACCAGGTCAGCGGCGACTCATTGCGCGATGTAAGCGGTTACAAAGAAAAGGGTTCCATTTGCCGTCCGCAAATCAATCACGCGGTGAACGCTTCGGCGACCGCAGCGCCTTCCCGAACGAAGACGGGGATCCGCGCGAGCGGCGCGGACGCCTCGACCGCCGTGCCGCCGTCGTGGACCGCACCGGTTTCCGCATCGCGCCACCGGGTGCCCGCCGGCAGGTACACCGACCGGGAACGCGCGCCGGCCTCGGTGACCGGGGCGACCAGCACGTCCGGCCCGAGCAGGAACTGGTCGTCCACGGTCCAGGCCCGCTCGTCGCCGGGGAAGTCGAAGAACAGCGGGCGCATCGGCGGGGCGCCGGTGCGGTGGGCGGCCTCGGACAGCTCGGCCAGGTACGGGCGCAGGCGTTCACGCAGCCGCAGGTGGGCGACCAGGATCTCGTAGGCCTCCTCGCCGTAGGACCACACCTCGTTGGCCCCGCCGCTCATCGAGGTGCTGAAGGGCTGGTTCGGCGCGCGGTCGCCGTGCAGCCGCATGATCGGGCTGAACGTGCCGTACTGGAACCAGCGGACCAGGACCTCCCGGTAGGCCGGGTCGTCCGGGTCGCCGCCCTGGAAGCCGCCGATGTCGGTGTTCCACCACGGGATGCCGCTCAGCGCCACGTTCAGGCCGGCCCGGACCTGCTTGGTCAGCGAGGCGAAGGTGGTGGGGATGTCGCCGGACCACAGCGCGGCGCCGTGGCGCTGGCTGCCCGCCCAGGCGCTGCGGATCAGCGTCAGCGGGCGGTCCTCGCCGACCGACCGCAGACCGTCGGCCACGCCCTTGGCGTGCAGCACCGGGTAGAGGTTGGCCACCTGCGCGCCCGGTCCGGCGGCGTAGACCGCGCGGGCGGCCAGGTGCGGCGGCACGTCCGGTTCGCAGGCGTCGAACCAGAACAGGCTGATCCCGTGCGCGTGGTAGTGCTCGTTCAGCTGCTCCCACAGGAACCGGCGCGCGGCGGGGTGGGTGGCGTCGTAGTGGGCCATCGGCTGGTAGGCCGGTCCGGGCTCGCGGGACGGCAGGTGCGCGGTGAGCAGTCCGCCGTGGGCGTCGCCGACCAGCCACCCGTTCGTGCGCAACGCGTCGTGGTTGTCGCTGCTCGGCTCCACGGTCGGCCACACCGAGACGGCGAGCTGCACGCCCATTTCCGACAGCTCGGCCACCATCCCCGCCGGGTCGGGCCACTCGTCGGGCTCGAAACGCCAGTCGCCCATGTGGGGCCAGTGGAAGAAGTCGCAGACGATGACCGACAGCGGCAGGTCGCGCCGGGCGTACTCGCGGGCGACGGCGAGCAACTCCTCCTGGTCGCGGTAGCGCAGCTTCGACTGCCAGAACCCGCTGGCCCACTCGGGCAGCAACGGCGGGTGTCCGGTGGCGTCGGCGTAGCCGGCCATGATGTCGGCCGGGGTGTCGCCCGCGATGATCCAGTAGTCGAGCTGGGTGGTGGAGTCGGCGATCCAGCGGGTGGTGTCGGCGCCCAGCTCCACGCGGCCCAACGCCGGGTTGTGCCACAACAGGCCGTAGCCGCGCGAGGAGTGCAGGAACGGGATCGGGGCGGTGGTGTTCGCCTGGACGAGGTCGACGACCACGCCCTTCTGGTCCAGCTGCCCGTTGGGGTTCTGCCCGAGTCCGAAGATCCGCTCGTCGTCGTAGGCGGCGAAGTGCTGCCGGAGCTGGTAGCCGCCGTCGGCGCGCGGCGAGAAGACCCGCGGTCCGCTGTAGCCGATGTACGGCTGCGTCTCGGCGAGCAGTTCACGACCGGTCACGGCGTGCCGGAACCGGATCCAGCCGCCCGGGTCCACCTCGACGGCGATCTTGCCGTTGACCAGCCGGGCCGAGCCGTCCTCCGAGACGACCTGCTCGACCTCCGGCGACAGCGGGGCGACCGGGTCGAGGACGCCGGGCAGGTCGGTGTCGATCGCGTGCACGGCGGCGCGGACGCGCACCGCATCCGGTCCCCACGGCTCGATCCACAGGACCTCGTGCGGCGTGCGCAGCTCCAAGCCACCGGTGTCACGAACGAAAGCGGGCATCGCGTCTCCCCGAGCGGTGTATCGAAGCGCTTCGACTGGAGGGAGGCTAGTTGACCAACCCTGAGGCGTTCAAGGGGCTGCCGAGGCGAACAAGCGCTTGACCGGATGATGTCGCACGGCCCGCGTGTGCGGTGCCCTAACCTGCTGGGGTGACCACAGGGCTGCCCACGCAGGACGACGTGCTCGGGTACTTCGACACGCTGTCGAACTGGGGTCGGTGGGGCGACGACGACCAGCTCGGCACCTTGAACCACATCACCGACGACGTCCGGCTGGCGGCGGCACGGGCCGTGCGCCACGGCAGGAGCGTGTCGTGCGCGTGGGAGATCGCCGTGCCGGCGGAGATGGAGCGGTCGACGACGACGTGCCCGTGCGCCGCCGACATGCCCGGCGCCGAGAACATGCCGCTGCCCGGCTTCCGCAACGACCGGCGGTGGGGCTTCTCCACCGAGCGGCTCGGCCTCACCTTCCACGGCAACACCGTCACCCACGTCGACTCGCCGTGCCACATCTTCTGGGACGGCAGGATGTACAACGGCCGTTCGCACTCGCTAGTCGACACCGCGACGGGATCGACGTGGGCGGCCGTCACGGCGGCGGCGAACGGGATCGTCACGCGTGGCGTCCTGCTGGACATCGCGAAGGTCCGCGACGTGCCGTGGTTGGAGCCGGGGCAGGGCGTGTTCCCCGAGGACCTGGAGGAGGCCGAACGCCGCCAGGGGGTTCGGGTCCAGCGCGGCGACGCGGTGCTCCTGCGGACCGGCCACGGCCGCGTCCGACACGAGGGCGGTGCCACCGGCGGTGCCACGCAGGCCGGGTGGCACGCGTCCTGCCTGCCGTGGCTGCGGGACCGGGAGGTCGCGCTGATCGGCGCCGACACCCCTCAGGACGTCCAGCCCTCGGGGTACGACGACGTGCTGATGCCGGTGCACGCCGTGGGCCTGGTCGCGATGGGCCTGTGGCTGCTCGACAACTGCGACCTGGAGACGTGCGCGGCGACAGCCGCCGAACTGCGCCAGTGGGACTTCCAGCTCGCGGTCGCGCCGGTCCGCCTCGCCGGCACGTCCGGCAGCCCGGTCAACCCGATCGCCACGTTCTAAAGGATCAGACCCCCGCGACGAGGTCGCTGATCGCGGCCGGGTCGACGCCGCACAGCCGCAGGGCGCTCCTGGCGAGCGCGTCGGCGGCGTCCGCCGGTGACAGCCGGCCCGCGTGCACGGCTTCACCGGCGGCGTGCCCGAGGGCGATGATCGCGCCCGCGAGCCACCCGGCGGGAACGTCGTCCGCGAACTCCCCCGACCGCCGGCCGCGGGCGAGCACCCGGTCGAGGTGGTCGGCCACGGGTCGGTGCCGGGCGTGGTCGTCGTCGGCGGTGGTGGCAGCCCGGACGGTGGCGGCCCCCAACAGCAACGGGTAGCGCTGCGCGGTGCGCCCGCTCACGTCGAGGAGGCGGAGCAGCGCCCCGGCCGCGGAGCCCTCGTCGAGGCGCGCGCCCTCCATCTCGGCGACCGCCTCGCCGGTGATCGCGTCGAGCACCGCGCCGACGAGGTCCTCCCGGGTCTTGAAGTGGGCGTAGACGGTCTGCCGGCTCACCCCCGCCGCCGCCGCGACGTCCTCGACGCTCGCCGTGGGTTGGGCGCCCAGGACTTCCTTCGCGGCCGACAGGATCGCGCCGGCGCTGCGGTCGGCGTCGGAGCGCCGTCGCCGGCGACGAGGAGGCGTTATCTCTGACACCTTGTCAAGTCTAGCAGGGATCGTTAAGTTTGACGGCGTGTCAGAGTTAACAGCGCCAGTCGGCGTCCTCGCGTTGACCGGCGTCACCGTCGTCGACGCCACCGGCGACCCGCCCCGGCGCGACGCGACCGTCCTGGTCGACCGGGACCGCATCGTCGCGATCGGACCCCGGGACGCGGTGCCCGTGCCGGCCGGGGCGGAAGTCCTGGCGCTGGACGGGAAGTTCGTGATCCCCGGGTTGTGGGACGCCCACGTCCACAGCCTCCCCGACGAGCGGATCTCCCCACCGCTGTACCTGGTCAACGGGGTCACGTCGGTGCGCGAGATGTCCGGTTCCCCGCTGCTGCGCGGGTGGCGGGACCGGGTCGACCGCGGCGAGCTGCTCGGGCCGCGATCGGTCGTCGCCGGCCGGATCGTCGACGGGGCCCCGACCCTCGGCGACCCCGCGACCTTCGTCGAGGTCGCCACCGAGGCGCAGGCCCGGGACGCGGTCCGGGAAGCCAAGCGCGAGAGGGCCGACTTCGTGAAGGTCTACTCGCGGCTGCCCGCGGACCTGCACGGCGTGATCGCCGACGAAGCCCGCCGGCAGCGGATCCCGTTCGCCGGGCACTGCCCCGACGCCGTCCCGCTCACGACGGATCGTGCCCACCCTCGTCGTCTACCGGGTGCTGGACCGGCCCGACGAGGTGGTGCTGGACGACGACCGCCTGAAGTACGTGCCCGCGGCGGTGGTCGAGAGCTGGCGGTGGGCGCTGGAGAACGTCGTCAAGGCCGACTGGACACCGGAGGAAACCGCCCAACGGCACGCCTTGCTCGACCACCGCTTGGCGTTCGTGGGCGAACTGGCCCGCGCCGGCGTGCCGGTCGTGGCCGGGACCGACGCGGGCGACCTCCCGTTCGTCGTCCCGGGTTTCAGCCTGCACGACGAACTCGCCGCGCTCGTGCGCGCCGGGCTCCGCATGCTCGCCGACCTCGCCACCGCGGCGGCCGAACCCGCCACACCCTGAACCTGGCTGACCCGCCCCACACAAGGAGATCCCCATGCCGGTCCGGTTCGTCACCGGTCTCGCCCTGCTGTCCACCGGCCTGCTCGCCGGCGCCTTCGGCTACGGCGCGGTCAACGTGGCCACGACGTTCAACGTGGTGCCCCTCGACGTGCGCCTGACCTTCCACTCGGCGCTCATGCAGATGAACGGCCCCGTCATGCAGACCACGATGGCGCTGGCCGCGCTGAGTTCGCTGACCCTCGCCGTCCTCACCCGGGGCACCCGCAGGCGCTTGGCGGGCACGGCCGGCGCCTTGGCCGTGGCCTCGTTCCTGATCACTCGCCTGGGCAACGTGCCGATCAACGGCCGGATCAAGGTGTGGGCGGTCTCCACGCCACCGGCCGACTACGCCGCCCAACTCCAGCGGTGGGAGATGTTCAACGTCGCACGCACCGTGACCGCCTTCATCGCCTTCCTGCTGATCATCATCGCCACCCGAACCTTGCAGTCCGCCCGCGAGCAGGCAATGGTGCGGTAGCCACACTTTCAGGTGCACTTGGGCGTCCGGACGTCCCGCGCCCGGCTCTCCCCACCGCCGTCTCGGTACCGTCCCCTCGGAGGCAGGTGACGATGCCGGCAGTGGGGACGTTCCTCCCCGCCACGGGGACAGGCGGGGGTGTCATCGCGCCCGACGAGCACTCGAAGCTCCTGCGGCTGCTGGAGGAGACACCTGGGTGGGACGTCGTCCACGGGCTGGACTTCCGCGACACCCACATCCGTCGAGGCCGGGTCTACCGCGAGGACGTCTGCCTGAGCGACCTGGACGTCTACCTGTGGCACGTCGACTTCGCGCGCAAACCCGGCAGCTACGACCTGGACGCGTTGCTCACGCTCACACGCGACACGGTCGTCATCCCCGATCCCGAACAGATCGCCCTCGCGTTCGACAAGCACTGGGCCTACCTGACCTTGGACCGCGCGGGCGTGGCCGTGCCCGACAGCATCCTGGTCAGCGCCCGCAACATCGACGCCGCCGAGCACGTGCTCGCCGAGTGGGGATGTGCGGTGCTCAAGCCGCGGCGGGGGTGTTTCGGTTGGGGTGTCACGTTTATCGACAGCTTCACGACCTTGCGCGACATCGTCGGCTACATCGACTCGGAGACGACCGAGACGCGGGTGCGCGGGGTGTCGCAGGCGGGGTCCGGGCGCAGTTTCCTGCTGGAACGCTTCTACCCCAACAGCCCGCACGACTGGCTGGGCGTGACGTTCGTCGGTGACGAGGTCGCCTACGGCTTCCGCAAGGACGCCGACCGCCACGCCCGGTGGAACGACACGGCGTGGAAGGTCTACGACGCCGGACGCGGCGGCGGCAGCGTGCAGTACCACGACGTGCCCCCGTCCCACCTCACCCTCCTCCACACCGCCCGCCGCGCCTTCGACCTGCCGCTGATCGGTTTCGACGTCATCTGCCACGAGGGCCGCCCGATGATCGTCGACGTCAACACCGGCCCCGCCCTCTACCAGGAACTGTTCGCCGCCGCCGGCAAGACGATGTCCCGCGAACTCCACCGCGCCTACACCACCGCCGTCCGCCTCCGGGGGTAGGTACTTGTTTCTGTTGGACGCTCGCGAAGTTTTCGGCCCCGGAACTGCGCGAGCGTCCAACACGGGTTTCAGGTCGCCCGACCCGCGCCGACCGGGAGGTGCCTCCGGTTGCGGGGTCTCGGGGGTGGGCGGACGATGCGGCGATGGATCGTCGGACCGTTTTGCGTGGCGCGGTGGCCGGGGCGTTGTTGGGTGGGCCGTTCGCCGGGTTCCTGAACCGGGCCGCCGCCGAGCCCGGCCGGGCCAACGTCCTGGGACCCGTGGCCGACCTGCGGGACGGGACGGTGCGGCTGTGGTTGCCCGAGGGGTTCCAGTACCGGTCGTTCCACGACACGGAGTTCCCGGTCGTGCTGGACGACAAGACCGTCCTGCCCGGACGCCACGACGGCATGGGGGCCTTCCGCGCCGGGAACGGCAACTACCTGCTCGTGCGCAACCACGAGCTCAACGGACCGGGCAAGGCGTTCGGCGACCCGGGGAAGGCCTACGACACCGCCGCGCAGGCCGGCTGCACCACCGTCGAGGTGAGCCGGTACGGCGAAGTCCGGCGCGCCCGCACCAGCCTCAACGGCACCATGATGAACTGCTCGGGCGGCCAGATGCCTTGGGGTTCCTGGATCTCCTGCGAGGAGACGGTCAACGGCCCGGACGTCGGCCCGGACTTCACCGGCGCGTCCAACGTGGCCCTGACCCAGCGGCACGGGTTCGTCTTCGAGGTGCCCGCGGACCGGGAGTCCGACCGGGAGCCGATCACGGCGGCGGGCCGGTTCGCGCACGAGTCGGTGGCCTTCGACCCGAGGGGCGGCCACCTGTACCTGACCGAGGACAACTTCGGCTTCGCCTCGGGCTTCTACCGCTACCGGCCGCGCCACCACCCCATGACCAGCGGCCGGCTGGACAACGACGGCCGGTTGCAGATGCTGAAGGTCAAGGGCGTCCCCAACGCCCACCTGGAGGCCGCGCAGCCGGCGGGCACCAGCTACGAGACGGAGTGGGTCGACATCGAGGACCCCGCCCCGACCTTCCCGTACACGCCCGGCCAGCCCGCGCCCACCACCAACGACACGGCGCTCAACCACGTCGCCGCGCAGGGCCAGGCGCAGGGCGCGGCGCTGTTCTCCCGGCTGGAGGGTTCGGCCTACGACCGCGGGGTCGTGTACTTCACCTCGACGCAAGGTGGCGGCGCCGCCGAGACCGGCCCGGACACGGTCAACGGCTACGGCAACGGCACCGGCCAGATCTGGGGCTACGACACGGCTTCGGGCGTGCTGACCCTGCTCTACCAGTCCCCCGGCCCGGACGTGCTGGACTTCCCCGACAACGTCACCACCAGCAAGCGCGGCACCCTCGTGGTCTGCGAGGACGGCGTCAACGACAACTACCTGCGCGGCCTGACCCGCGACGGGCAACTGTTCGACATCGCCCTCAACCGCCTCGTGAGCAGCTCCGGCACGCCCCGGTTCAACGACGAGTTCGCCGGGTCCACCTTCAGCCCGGACGGGCACACCCTGTTCGTCAACATCCAGGCGTCGCGCGGGATGACGTTCGCGATCTGGGGGCCGTGGGGCCGGATCGGCGTGTGACGGCGTCGGGCGGACCGGGACGACACAGAACAACCCGAGCGGTGCCCGCGTGCGCACCGCCCCGCCCCGCACGTCCCCCGAGGTGATCCCGTGCGTGGCGCCCGCGCGGGACCACCTCAGGCCCACCCCGGGTCCGCCGACCGCTCGAAGCACGTCTCCAACACCACGATCGCGTTCGTACCGGACACCCCCGCGATCTCGTGCACCTCCCGCAGCACCCCCTGCAACTCCCGCGTGCCGGCCGTGCGCACCTTCAGCAGCAAGGACGCCTGCCCGGCCACGATGTGCGCCTCCTCCACCGCCGGCAACGCCCGCAGCGCGTCCGCCGTCGCGGGCGACCCGACCCACGCCGAGGAATCCACCAGCACGAACGCCAGCACGTCCAGCCCGAGGGCGACCGGGTCGATCTCGACCGTGGTCCGCCGGATCACCCCGCGCTCCCGCAGCTTGCGCACCCGCTCGTGCGCCGCCGCCGCCGACAGCCCCACCTGCGCCCCCAGCGCGGCGTAGGACAGGGTCGCGTCCTCCCGCAGCAGCGCGAGCACCGCACGGTCCGTGTCGTCCATCTCAACCCTCTCCGCCGGATGTCATCAAGCAGTATAGGCTTCACGCCAGACATCGTTCGGCGAAGAGGGGGAAGTTGTGGACGTCATCCCGACCAAGGTGGAGTCGTTCGACGAGCGGCTGCTGATCTTCGGTGACGACCTGCTGGAGCGCCTGCACACCGGCAACAAGTGGACCGAGGGTCCCGCCTACGTCCCCGCCGGCCGGTACCTGCTGTTCAGCGACATCCCCAACGACCGCGTCCTGCGCTGGGACGAGACCACCGGGCACGTCGGCGTGTTCCGCGCCCCGGCGAACTACGCCAACGGCCGCACGCTCGACGCCCAGGGCCGGGTGATCACGTGCGAGCAGGGCAACCGGCGGGTCGTGCGCACCGAGCACGACGGCTCGACCACCGTCCTCGCCGACCGCGTCGACGGCAAGAGGTTCAACAGCCCCAACGACGTCGTGGTCGCCGACGACGGCGGCGTCTGGTTCACCGACCCGCCCTACGGCATCCTCAGCGACTACGAGGGCGTCCGGGCCGAGTCGGAGATCGGGGCGTGCCACGTCTACCGGGTGGACCCGGCGACCGGGGACGTCCGGGTCGTCGCCGACGACTTCGAGCGCCCCAACGGGCTGGCCTTCTCCCCCGACGGCACCCGGCTCTACATCGTGGACACCCGGCGCAACCACATCCGGGCGTTCGACGTCGACGGCGCGGAGCTGCGCGGCGGCGACGAGGTGGCGCGGTGCACGGCCGGCCAGTTCGACGGCATCCGCCTCGACGAGCAGGGCCGGATCTGGGCGGCGGCCGGCGACGGCGTGCACTGCATCCACCCGGACGGCACCTTGCTCGGCAAGATCGGCGTGCCGGAGGTGGTGTCCAACGTGTGCTTCGGCGGTCCCAAGCGCAACCGGCTGTTCATCACCGCCACGACGTCGGTGTACTCGTTGCTGTTCAACGTCAACGGAGCCCGTCCGGTCTACGCACCCGCTCGATAGGTTGCCCTTCAGCGCCCGTTCGTCAGCGCCGGCGGGTCGAGGCGTTGCCGAGGTTGCCGATCATCGCGAGCACGAACCCGACGAAGAACAGCCCGAAGGCCAGCCCGATCTTCGACGGGTCCGGTCCGGCATCCCGGACCCGCTGCGGGCCGCTGGTGCCGAACGGACCGGGGTCGTCGAGGTTGTCCCCGAAGGTGCCCATCGCGGTGATCAGCTCCAGGAAGAACACGCCCAACCCGGCGACCGCGGTGAGCATGCCGATCCACACGCAGGCCTTCACCCACCCCGGCGCGTCCACGAGGTCCAGCCCCCGCCGTCGCCTGGACCGGTGGTGGAAGTGGGGGTCGTAGCCGTCGTCCTCCTCCTCGACGTCGTGGTCGTAGTCGTCGTAATCGTCGAAGTCGTCGAAGTCGTCGTCGGCCGAGGAGTCGTGACTGCTCGAAGAACTGTCGTCCACCTGCACTCAATAACACGCGGAACCCTCGCAAGGGGCGCATATCGCCAAACCTCTACAGTGGAGCGCGATGGTGGAGTTGACGCTGTTGGGCGAGGTCACCCTGCGAGTCGACGGGCGGGAGGTGGACCTCGGGCCGGCCCGGCAGCGGTGCGTGCTGGCGGCCCTGGCCGTGGACGCCGGGCACCTCGTGGCGACCGACGTGCTGGTCGGGCGGGTGTGGGGCGAGCGGGTGCCGCACCGGCAGCGGTCCACCCTGCACACCTACCTGTCCCGGCTGCGCCGGCTGGGCGCGGAGATCGTCCGGCGGCCCGGCGGGTACGTGCTGCTGGTCGACGAGCGGGCGGTGGACCTGCACCGGTTCCGGGCGTTGCGGGCCGGGTCGCCGACCGCGGCGGCGTTGACCGAGGCCCTCGCGCTGTGGCGGGGCGAGCCGCTGGCCGGGCTGGACGGCGAGTGGGTCGAGACCGTGCGCGACCGGTGGCGGCTGGAGCGGCTGGCCGCCCGGCTGGACCTGCTGGACGCCCGGCTCGCGGCCGGCGAGGGCGTGGCCCTGGTGGCGGAGCTGGCCGCGCTGGCGGCGGAGCACCCGTTGGACGAGCGGGTCGCCGGTCAGCACCTGCTCGCGCTGCACCGCGCCGGCCGGTCCGCCGACGCCCTCACCCACTACCTGGACCTGCGCGACCGGATGGTCGACGAACTCGGCACCGAACCCGGTCCCGCACTGCGTGAGCTGCACAAACGCATCCTCGACGCCGACCCGACCCTCACCGCGCCGACCCTGGCCGCCCCGGCGCGCGGCGCCACGGCCGTCCCCCGCCAGCTGCCCGCCGCGCCACGCCACTTCACCGGCCGCGACGCCGAGCTGGCCGCCCTGACCGCCACCCTGGACGCCGCCGAACCCGGCAGCACGACGGTGATCAGCGCGATCGCGGGCAGCGGCGGCATCGGCAAGACGTGGCTCGCCCTGCACTGGGCGCACCGCAACGCCGACCGGTTCCCCGACGGGCAGCTGTTCGTGGACCTGCGCGGCTTCAGCCCCGACGGCGAGCCGATGCACCCCGGTGTCGCCCTGCGCGGGTTCCTCCAGGCCCTCGGGGTGGAGGCCGGGCGGGTCCCGGTCGACCCGCACGCCCAGGCCGCCCTGTTCCGCAGCCTGGTGACCGACCGGCGGATGCTGGTGGTCGCCGACAACGCCCGCGACGCCGACCAAGTCGTGCCGCTGCTGCCCGGCGGCGGGTCGTGCACGGTGCTGGTGACCAGCCGCAGCCACCTGCGCGGCCTGGTCACCGGGCACGGGGCGCACCACCTGGCGCTGGACGTGCTCAGCGACGCCGACGCCCGCGCCCTGCTCACCTCCCGCCTGGGCGCGGACCGGGTCGACGACCCGGCCACCGCCGAGCTGGTCCGGCTGTGCGGCGGGTTCCCGCTGGCGCTGGGCATCGTCGCGAGCCACGCCCAGACCCACCCCGGGCTGGCCCTGGCCGACCTGGCCGCCGAGCTGCGCGGTCTGGGGCTGGGCGCGCTGGACGACACCGACCCGACCGCAAGCCTGCCCGCCGTGCTGTCGTGGTCGCTCGACGCGCTGCCGCCCGACCGGGCGCGGGCGTTCGCCCTGCTGGGCACAGCTCCCGGCGCGGACACCGGGCTGCCCGCGGCGGCGAGCCTGCTCGGGCTGCCCGCGCCGGACGCGGAGGCGGTGCTGTCCGACCTGGAGCAGGCGTCCCTGCTCACCCGGGACGCCGCCGGCCGCTACCGCCTGCACGACCTGGTCCGCCGCTTCGCCGCCGGCCTCGCCGAGGACCGCGAGCCCGGCCTGCGCCGGGTGGTGGACTTCTACACCCGCACCGCGATCGCCGCCGACCGGCTGGTCTACCCGCACCGGGCGTCCAACCCGTTCGGCGCGCCCGAGGTCCCGCCGTCGCTGCTGCCCGACGACGCGGCGGCCATGACGTGGTTCGACACCGAGCACGCGAACCTGCTCGCCGCCCAGCAGACCGCGATCGCCCACGGCTGGCACGAGTCGGTCTGGGCGCTGGCGTGGGCGGTGACGGCCTACCACCAGCTGCGCGGCCACCTCCAGGTCCGGCTCGACGTGTGGTACCCGGCGCTGGAGGCCGCCGCGCACCTGGACGACCCGCTGGCCGGCATCCTCGCGCACCGGTTCCTCGGCAGCGCGCTGGCCGACCTGCCCCGGCACGAGGACGCCGTCACCCACCTGCACCAGGCGCTGGAACTGGCCGCCCGGCACGACGTGCCCACCGAAATGGCCCACGTCCACCGCACCCTCGCCTGGACGTGGGCCCAGTCCGGCGACGAGCGCACGGCGTTGGAGCACGCCACCGAGGCCCTGCGCCTGCACCGGTCGCTCGACCAGCCGGTGTGGGAGGCCGACGCGCTCAACGACGTGGGCTGGCTGCACTCCCGCCTGGGCGACTACGCCACCGCCCGCGACCACTGCGAGGCGGCCCTGGAGCTGCACCGAAGCCACCGCAACCCCCGCGGCGTGGCCACGACTCTCGACAGCCTGGGCTACATCGAGCACCGCAGCGGCGACCACCGCCGATCCATCCAGCACTACCAGGAAGCCCTGGCACTGCGTCGAAACGTAGACGACACCTACGAGTGCGCGAACAACCTAGACGCCCTGGGCCACCCCCACTTGGCGCTCGGCGAGGTCGAGCAAGCGCGAACGGTGTGGCTGGAGGCCCTGGAGCTCTACCGCCGCCAGGAACGCGACCTGGACGCCTCCCGCGTCCGCCGCCAACTCGACGACCTCCCCCACTGACGACTTACCCCACTGGCGACCTACCCCACTACCCCACCGGCGACCCACCCCACTGGCGACCTCCGCCGCCCAGGATTGTCGTACCTCCGTGGGACAATGGAGACGGGGGCCGGAGGCCACGCCCGGCCTGCCGCGCGGACGCTGTCACTCGACGTGCTGCGTGACCGTGCCCCGCACGAAGTGCCGCTGCGCCACCAGGAACAACGCGATCATCGGCACGGTGGCCACGGTGCTCGCCGCCAGCACCAGCTCCCACTGCGCCTCACCGCCCTCGCCGAACCGGTCCAGCACGGTCTTCAGCCCGCGCGGCAGGGTGTAGAGGTCCGGGTCTCGCAGGTAGATCAGCGGCTTGATCAGGTCCGTCCACGCCGCCTTGAGCTCGAACACGAACACCACGATCAACCCCGGTCGGGCCAGCGGCACCGCCATGCTCGTGAACAGCCGCCACGCGCTCGCCCCGTCCACCCGGGCCGCGTCGAACACCTCGCGCGGCAGGGCCAGGAAGAACTGGCGCAGCAGGAAGATGTAGAACGCCGACCCGAACAGGTTCTGCGCCCACAACGGGATCTGGGTGGTCGCCAGCCCCAACGCGTGCCACTCCAAGTACACCGGCACCATCGTCACCGCGCCGGGCAGCATCATCGTCGCCAGCACCACCCCGAACAGCAGGTCACGCCCGCGGAACCGGAACATCGCGAACCCGAACGCCACGACCGCGCTCCCCGCCGTCGCCGCCAACGCCGCCGCGACCCCCACCGCGACGCTGTTGAAGATCCACGTCGGCAGCGGCACGGCGTGCCAGACCTCGACATAGTTGCCCGGGGAGAACGGCGTGGGCAGCAACGCGTTGTCGAACACGTGCGCCCGGTCCTTCAGCGAAGCACTGACCAGCCACCAGAACGGGTACCCGAACGCCAGCGCGACGACGAGCAACCCCGACCACACCGCGACCCGTTTCATCACCGCTCGCCCTCGTAGTGCACGTACCGCCGCGACAACCGCACCTGCACCGCCGTGACCAGCGCGATCACCACGAACAACCCCCACGCCAACGCCGAGGCGTACCCCATCCGCAGCGATTCGAAGGCCTCGCGGAACAGGTGGATCACGTAGAACAGCGCCGCGTCCCCCTCACCGGACTGCTGACCACGCGCACCGAAGAACATCGTGTACGCCTCGGTGAACACCTGAAGCGAGGCGATCGTGTTGACCACCACCGTGAAGTACACCGTCCCGCTGATACCCGGCAGCGTGATGTGCCAGAACTGCCGCCACGGGCTAGCCCCGTCCAGCCGCGCGGCTTCGTAGCGCTCCAGCGGCACACGGGTCAGCGCCGCCAGGTAGAGCACCGCCGTGCTGCCCACGGTCCACAGACTCATCACCACCAGGCCGGGCTTGATCCACACCGGGTCGGTCGTCCAGTTCGGCCCGGTGAACCCGAACCAGCCCAGAAACGCGTTGACCGCCCCGTTCTGCCCGTTGAGCAACAACAGGAACAACGCCGCCAGCGCCACCGGCGGCGTCATCACCGGCAGGTACACCACCGTCCGGAAGAACCCCGCCGCCCGTCCGGCGCGGCGCAGGAGCCCTGCGAGGGCCAGGGCGAGGACGACCTGGGCGGGTACGTGGAGGGCGGTGAAGAAGAGCGTGTTCCCCAGGGCGGTCGCGACCCGTTCGTCGGTCAGGGCTTCGCGGTAGTTGTCGAGGCCGATGTACTGGGGTGGTTTGAGCATGTCGTAGTGGTGAAGGGACAGCCACAGGCTGAACACCATCGGCCCGGCCGTGAAGGCCAGGAACCCGACGATCCACGGCAACAGGAACAGCCACCCAGCCCGGCCTTTCACCGCGACCCCACCCTGTGCAGCGCCTTCTCGGCTTCCCTCTGGGCCTGCGCCATCGCGTCCTCCGGACTCTGCCGCCCCGTCAGCACCCGGTTCACCCCGCCCTCCCACGCCCGAACCAGTTCACTGGCCGCAGGGCTGGGCGGGAGCGCGAACGCCTTGTCCTGCAAGGCGAGTAGCTGGGGAACACCGCGTTCCAGGATGCGGTTCCCCTTCGGGTCGAAGACGTCACGGAAGATCCTCTCGTCCGCCACCCGGTTCCCGGTGAACGTCCCGCCGTATGGTTTGCCCTTGGCCGCAAGCGCATCCCTCCGTGCCGTCGCCGCCGTCACCCAGGTGTCGGCAGCGGTCATCGTGACGAGGAACCGACACGCCAGGTCCGGGTGGCGCGCGCCTTTCGGGATCGCCCAGGCTTGGCCGGAGGACTCGGTCAGCGGCTCGCCTCGGCGGTCGGTGAAGGGCGCGATGGTCACGTCCGCGTCGGGCGAGTTGGTAGCGAGGGTGTTGAGGTACCACGCTTCCATCGGCATCGCGGCGACTTGTCCGGTCACGTAGGCGTTCTGGGCACCGAACTGGTCAAAGGTGTCACGCAACGCCTTGAACGCCGCCCAGCCGCCTTGTGCACGTACAAGATCGGTGGTGAAACGAACCGCCTCCACGACACGCGGGTCATCCAACCTGGTAGCGATGAGGTCCACGCCGTTCGCCTTGGCCCAGAGGGGCAGGAACTCCGGTACCTTGGGGTCGAAGGCGATGTGACGGGGGCGGGTGAGCTTGGCCGTGATGTCGGCGAGTGCGCTCCAGTCCGTTGTGGACAGTGCGTCGATGCCGGCGGCGCGCAGGACGGGGTTGTTCAGGATCAGGACGCGGACGGTGGCGAAGTCCGGCAGTCCGTAGACCTGGCCGTTGTGGGTGACCTGGCGCAACGCGGCTTCGCGGAACTCGGTGAGGTCGACGCCGTGCTCACGGACGCAATCGTCGAGGCTCACCACCGCTCCCCGTGCCGCGTAACTGCCGAGCTTGCGGCGCTCGGCGTAGACGAGGTCGGGAGGGTCTCCGGCAGCTACGGCGGAGAGGAACTGCTGCTCGTCGAAGGCACCTTCGTTGATCCGGACGTCTACGGTCGGGTTGGCCGATCGGAACACCGCGACCCTGGCGGTGGCGTGCTCGTCGGGTAACCCGAAACCCATCGTCACCAGGGTGTTGGGCGCATCGGCCGGCGTAGCTCCTAACCCACCACAGCCCGCGACCAAGGCCAGAACCGAGCCGATCAGTAACCAGCGCACGACCGCCTCCCCGGAGCCGCATCACCGACTCGGTTCCCGGCCAAACCCATGATCACTCGAAAACCGCCCAGACGGCCCAACAAGTCCTTCTCCGCGCGCAGCGCGGTTCGGCGGAGCCGGCGAGTGGGCAGTCCGCCGAGGAGGACACAGCGCAACTTGGGCTTCTTGCTTGTGTCATCCCCGTATGGCCTGCCCGAAGGGCTACCACAGAT